>SPDF01000177.1 GCA_004525055.1 Gemmatimonadales bacterium
CGAGGCCAGCGATATGCCCGCGGGGCAGCGACGGGTTGCCGGCGGCGGGAGTCTGGATGAAGGTATCGACCGCACCCTGGATGATGAGCACCAGGATGGCCGCGTGAAACAGGAACGAGATCGCGGCCCCGATGAAGCGGCGCGGATCACGCTGGCGTTCCAGCAGCGGGTGCGGCGGGGCAGGGTTTGGGCTCACGGCTCCATGATACATCCGACGGGCGCCGGCACCACCGCCAGTGGCGGGGGCCGGCGCCCGTCGAAATGGGCTGAGGAGGTTGGCGACACCGGCACCCGGGAGACGTCCGGGAGGCCGTCATGCCGCACGGCTGTGCGACTACTCTCCCGCGAGCCTCGGCGTGAACCCGATGACCTGGACTCCCGCCCCGCGCGCGATGTCCATCGCCTCGACGACGTCCTGATAGATCCGGTTCGGCCCCGCCTTGATGAACATCAGCTTGGCCGGCCGCGCGTCGTAGATCGCGTGCAACTGCGCGTCGAGCTGCTCCTTCGGGTACGGCTGCGTATTGATCGCGTAGGTCCCGTCGTCCAAAAGCTCCAGCACGATCTGGAAGGACGGCTGTTGCGAGGTGTTCGGTGTATCGGGGGGCGGGATCTGGACGTCCATCGCCATCCGGTTCAGCGGCTGCGTGATCATGAAGATGATCAGCAGCACCAGCAGCACGTCGATCATCGGCGTGACGTTGATTTCCGAGGAGACTTCCCCAGGGTTGCCTCCCCCAGCGGACATGGACATCGGTTACTCCTCCTTCTTCAACAGCCCGGTGTTCTCGGGCTCCGTGATCGCGGCGAGGACCCGCACGCCGGCGCGCCGCGCCAGCTCCACCGCATCCTGCACCCGGCTGTACTTCAGGTTGTTGTCGGCCTTGAAGTACAGAATTTTGTCCTCGGTCCGGGCCGCGTACACGGTGCGGAGATAGTCTTCCAGCACCGCCTCGTCGATCGGCCTGGTGTCGAGAAAGTACTTCCCGTTCTTGTCGATGCCGAGGATGACGTCGGTCTCCTCTTCGGGGCTCGGGTCCAGGTTTTTGCCCTTGGGCAGGGTGGCCTGGAAGCCAGCCGCGATGAGCGGAGTGACGATCATGAAGATGATGAGGAGCACCAACATCACGTCGATCATCGGCGTGACGTTGATATCCGCATTCACCTTGCCCCTGCCACTACCCGTGGAGATGGCCACTGCCGGTCACCGCTTTCTGGGCCTGAAATTCCTTGGTGAAGATCGACCGGCCCTGTGACGCGCCCACGTTCTTGATGAGCTGGTCGATGAGTTCCTTCGAGGCGTAGGTCATCTCGACGGACAGGTTCTCGATCTTGGTCGTGAAGTAGTTGTAGAACCAGACCGCCGGAATGGCCACCATGAGGCCGAAGGCAGTCGTGATGAGCGCTTCGGCGATACCTGCCGAAATGCCGGCCAGGCCGCCCGAAGCGCCCGCGGCCGCCATGCCGGTGAAGGCGTTGACGATACCCATCGTCGTGCCGAGCAGTCCGACGAACGGGGCGGTGGACCCAACCGTGCCCAGCACGCCGAGGCCGCGGCGGAACTCGGAAAGCAGGATCAACATCTGGCGCTCGATGGCCCGCTCGGACGAGTTAATGTCCGCGGCGGTGATGGTGGCCCGGTCACTGATCAGGGGCTTCATCTCACCGAGGGCGCCGCCGAGGACGCGCGAGATGTGGCCAATCTTGTGCTTCTCGGAGAGCTGGATGGCCAACTCGAGGTTGTCCTCCATGATCGCCTTCGAGAGCTGCGGCGCGAACTTGCGGGTCGCGTTGGTGCTGCGCTTGATCTGGATGAGCTTCGTCACCGCAATCGTCAGCGAGTAGATGGACATGAGGGCCAGCACGATGACGACGCCCTTGGCGAAGGCACCGGACTGGGTCCACAGTTCGAGCATTGAAACATTCATCGGTCGAACCTCCTGAAGGCGTACTGCGAACCGCCGGCGGCGCCGGCGGCGGGGTTGATGTCACGGGCTACGGGTTGAATGAGACCGCCTGCTGCACCTGCACGCGCACCGCCTGCCCGCGCACCCTGCCGGGCCGGAAGACGCTCTTCATGATCATTTCCCTTGCCGGCTCGTTAAACGCCGGGTTGGTGGTGCTCAGCACCCGGAAGCCGGCGGCCTCTGGATGCCCGGTGGTGTCGATGACAAACTGGGCGACGACACGGCCGCCGATGCCGGCCCGCTCCAGCACCGGCGGGTAGCGGCGCGGGCCTGCCGAAATGAGGTCCGGCGGATCGTCCACCTGGGCCTCGAGGTAGGTCTCGCCCGTGACGGGACCCGTCCCACCGACCACACCAACCGCAACGCCACCCGCCACGCCGGTGCCGGTGAAGTCTTTCGGGTCGAACCGCTCGTTCAAGTTGATCGGCGGAATTTCCGTGGGGATATCCTGGACGGCGACCACCGTCTGGAACCCGCGCGGCGGCGGGTTGGCGCTCACAATGGCTTCCGGCGGCGGCGCCTCAGGCGGCGCCTCCGGCTTGGGCGGCGCGAGGAACACCAGGGTGGTGTCCTGCAGGCGCTCGCGAACCACCTCCGCGGCGCCCTTGGTGGCCATGACCGCGCCGGTGATGACCAATCCGTGCACGATGACGGAGACCACGAATTGGCCGGTGCTGCGCTGCTTTGCGGGCTTGGATTCGACGAGAATCTCGAACACGGCACTACCTCCGTGGTGAGTCAGGCTTGAGTAGCAACCTATGCAACTCGCCTTACCTCCGTGTGGCCCTTAGATGACAAATCGATAACAACGGGATGAGAATTTCCGTCAGCCGATCAGCGCCTCAGGAGTCGTGAATCTACCCCTCATCGCCCGGCCCGCTAGCCCCTGTCCGCGGCAGGTACACGACGAAACTGGACCCCCGCCCCGGCCGGCTCTGGACCGCAATGGTGCCGCCGTGCGCCTCGGCGATCCATTTTGTGATGGCAAGCCCCAAGCCGACCCCCGGCCGATTCCCGGTCCGGGACCGGGCTGGGTCGGCGCGCCAGAACCGGTCGAATATATGGGGGAGATCCACCGAGGCAATCCCGATCCCGGTATCCCGCACCGTGAGCCGGACCCCCTCCCCCTCGTCCTCGAGCACTACACCGACCGAGCCCCCCGCCGGCGTGTACTTGACGGCGTTGGTGACGAGGTTGAGGAGCAGTTGCTGCATTCGATGTGCGTCGACCGGCACCGCCACGGCGTGATCGGGCACCACCACCCGGGTGCTCAGCCCATGCTGCTCCCCCAGCATCTCGGCCGTCTCCCCGACGTCAACCACGAGGGCCCGCAGATCCTGCACCTCGAGGGCCAGCGGCGCCCTGCCCTCGTCGGCGCGGGCGAGCATCAGCAGGCTGTCCACCAGTTCGTTGAGCTGGTTCAGTTGTTCCAGAGTCGTGTCGAGCGCCTCCAGCACCTCGGGCGGGATGCCCGGATGAACCAGGGACCGCTCGACGCCGGTACGCAGGACCGTCAGCGGAGTCTTCAGTTCGTGACTGGCATCGGCGGTGAATCGTCGCAACTGGCTGAAGCTCTGTTCCAGGCGGCTGAACATCGCGTTGAGGGTGACGGCGAGGCGAGCAAGCTCATCGCCGGAGGTCGGCACCGCCACTCGGCGGTGGAGGCTCCGTCCGTCCGTCACTTCCTGGACCTCATCCATCAGCCGTTCGACCGGGCGCATGGCCCGCCCGGCCAGGAACCAGCCGAGCACCACAGAGGAGAGGAGGATGAGAGGCACGATCAGCACCATCGACTGCACCAGGTCGGCCGGCCCGAAGGCCACCGCGGAGAGGGGAGCAGCCACCACCACCGCGCCGACCTCGGTGCCGGCCCCATCCACCGGCAATGTCACATGCCGCATCGGCCCCTCGCCCGCGGGAAGGACGGCGGTGCCGATGGAGGAACCCACGGGAGCGGGGCCCACGAGTGCCACCAGCCGTTCGATGGCCGCGAAGTTCAGCTGCCGGACGGGGTCGTTGAGGTAGAGGGTACGCCCGGCCCGGTCGAAGACGAGGAGGAGGTCACGCACCCCTTCGAAATTGGCCGCCACTCCCGGCTGAATCTCCTGCGGGTCAGTGGGCCGGAGGACGGTGGAGAGCACCTGGTAGGACTCGTTGAGCCAGCGGCGGGCGAAGTCGGCCTCGAGCGCGAGCCGCTGGTCGAGTTCGCGAACACTCGACTGGCGCCGTTCGAGGTACAGGGCGGTGCCGAAGACCAGCACCGTCGCCGTGAGGGCGACGGTGTACCAGAAGGTCAGGCGGCCGCGAATCGTCCTCACGCCTTGACCACGTACCCCACGCCACGGACCGTGTGAATCAGCTTCACCGCGTGGCCGGAATCCACCTTCTTGCGGAGCCGGTTGATGACGACGTCGACGATGTTGGTGCCGGGATCGAAATGATAATCCCAGGCATACTCGGTGATCAGCGTGCGGCTCATCACCCGCCCGGCGTGTCGCATCAGGTATTCAAGGACGGCGTACTCCTTCGGGGTCAGGTCGAGCAACGCGCCCTCACGGTGCACCTCGCGGGTACCCGTGTCGAGCGAAAGATCGCCGACCACCAGCGCCGGAGGGGCCACCTGCTTGGGCCGGCGGCCGATGGCTTCGACCCGCGCCAAGAGCTCCTCGAA
>SPDF01000255.1 GCA_004525055.1 Gemmatimonadales bacterium
AGACTCCAGCCGCGGCCGGTCGTCTCCGGTGCCCGCAATATCGAGCGTGAGCTCCGGACGCGTCCTGCACGCGATCGCCAGCGCACGGATGGCCAGATCAATGCCCTTGTAGCGCTTCAGACGACCCACGTACAGGAAGGCAGGAGGGGCGGTGCGTCGGACGCGGGGGTCGGGCCGAAACTCCGTCGAGTCCACGCCGGGGTGAATTACCCGAATCCGGTCAGCGGGGACCCCCCGCGCCACGAGGTCGTCCCGTGTGCTCTCGCTGATCGCTTCAAACGCTGCCCGGCGATAGCCCCATGGGATGGGCCGTTCCGCGAGCCAGACGATGGCCGCCATTGGCCAGGGCGCCTCCTGGAACGCGGTGGTGCCGAAGAGGTGGAGGACCAGGACACAATACGGCCGGTCGGTCAGCCCAGCGAGGAAGAGGGGCAGTTTGTTGAGGTCCTCCACCACCACATCAGGTGGTTCATTCGCGATGGCCTGGCGCACCGCGCCCCGCGCCGCCAGGGCGAAGGTGTGCCGGCCGGCCACCCGCGTGACCTCGATGCCGTCCACCACCTCGAAGCGAGCGGCGCCGGGCCATCCCGAACAGATCAGCCGGACCCGGTGCCCACGGGCGGCGATCCGCCGGAAGATCTCGAACAGGTGGATCTCCGCCCCGCCGGCCTGTGGATTGAGGCGGTCGAGCCAGTTGACGACGAGGAGGTTCACAGCCGGCCGAGGGAGTGCGCGATCCGGTCGAGCACCCCATTGACGAAGGCGGGTGTTTTCGGGCCGCCGAACCACTGGCCCAGGCGAATGGCCTCGTCGATCACGACCTTTGGCGGCGTCGCCCCCACCTCCAGTTCATGGATGGCAAGCCGGAGAATGTTCCGCTCCACGATACCGATGCGCTCCATCCGCCAGTTATCCGCGGCGTCCCGAATTTGACGGTCCAATGAATCCCGGTTGGCGAGGACGCCACTGGCAAGGGCTTCGGCCCCGTCGAGCACCTTCGGTTCGGGGCCGGTCAAACGGGCGAGGCCGGCCGCCGCCTGCACTGATCCGGTCCCGGTGATTTCACACGCGTAGAGCAGTTGAAGCGCACGGGCCCGCGCACGTGTCTCAAGTCGGAGCATCGGCTCTCCTGATCCGAGCCAGCGCATCGGCCGCGGTGATGGCGGCTTCGGCCGCCTCGTATCCCTTGTTGCCCGCCGATCCGCCTGCCCGGTCGAGCGCTTGCTCCATGGTATCCACCGTGAGTAGCCCAAATCCGACGGGAAGTACGTGTGTGCGTGATACCTCCCCCAGGCCTCGTGTAGTCTCGCCGGCGACGAACTCGAAGTGCGGCGTGCCACCACGGACCACCGCGCCGAGCGCGATCAGACAGGCGTACTGCCCTGAGCGCGCCATCTCCTCCGCGAGCATCGGCAGTTCGAAGGCGCCGGAGACCCAGAAGACATCCACGTGGCGGTCGGCGATGCGGGCGTCACGGCAGCAATGCCGGGCCCCCTCCAGCAGGCGCCCGGTCACGAGCTCGTGGTAGCGGCTTACAAGGATGGCGACTCGGCCAACCGGGCCGAGTCGGCCGGTGTATTCAGGCATGGGGCTCAGTGGGCCAAAAGGTGGCCGAGCTTGTCGCGCTTCGTGGCGAGATAGTCGGTGTTTTCACGGGTCAGGTCGATCAGGAGTGGAACGCGCTCGGTGATCTCGAGGCCGTACCCCTCGACGCCGACCAGCTTCCGCGGGTTATTCGTCAGGATGCGAACCGTGGTCAAGCCGAGGTCGCGGAGGATCTGCGCACCGATGCCGTAGTTGCGGAGATCAGGAGCGAAACCGAGACGCTCGTTGGCCTCGACGGTGTCGTCCCCCCCATCCTGGAGGGCGTAGGCCCTGAGCTTGTTCAGCAGGCCGATCCCCCGCCCTTCCTGATCGAGGTAGACGATCACACCCGCCCCGGCATCCACGACCTGGCGCATTGCCGCGTGCAATTGGGCTCCGCAGTCGCAGCGCCGCGATCCGAAGACGTCCCCGGTAAGACATTTCGAGTGCATGCGCACCAACACCTTCGACGCGCCCTCCACCTCCCCATGCACCAGCGCAACGTGTTCGGCGTTGTCCACGTCGTTCCGGTAGCCAATGACGCGGAACTCCCCGAATTCCGTGGGGAGCCTGGCGGTGGCCACCCGATGCACCAGCCGCTCCTTCTGCAGCCGGTAGGCCACGAGATCGGCCACCGTGACGTAGGTCAGCTGATGCTGAGCCGCGAAGACCTCGAGCTCCGGGCGGCGCGCCATCGAGCCGTCGGCGTTCAGGATTTCACAGATGACGCCCGCCGGTGCGAGCCCGGCCAACCGGGCGAGATCGACACTCGCTTCCGTCTGGCCGACCCGCTGCAGGACGCCGCCGGGACGGGCGCGGAGTGGAAAGATGTGTCCGGGCCGACGGAGATCGGCGGCCACGGTGGCCGGGTTGATGGCGACGTGAATCGTGGCCGCCCGGTCGGCGGCGGAGATGCCCGTCGTGACGCCGAAGCGACGCTCCGCGTCGATACTGACCGTGAACGCCGTGCTCAACGCTTCGGTATTGTGCTCCGCCATCTGCGGCAGGCCCAGCTGATCGCACCGCTCGCCCGTGAGGGCCAGACAAATCAATCCCCGTCCGTGCAGCGCCATGAAGTTGACCATCTCGGGCGTCACGAGCTCCGCCGCGCAGACGAGGTCGCCCTCGTTCTCGCGGTTCTCGTCGTCCGCCACGATGACAATCTGGCCGTTGCGGAGGTCCTCGATGGCCTGCTCGATCTTGCCAAACATCATGCACGCTTTCCGCGACGCGACAACCACGCCGCCACATATTTGCCGATGGTGTCACCCTCGAGATGAACCCGGTCGCCGATCTGGCGATCACCGAGAGTCGTATGCTGCAAGGTAAATGGTATCAGCGACACCTGGACGGTCCGCCGTCCCCGCAGGGCGTTGACGGTCAGGCTGACCCCATCCACCGTAATCGAGCCGAGAGGAATCGAGGCATCGGCGACGGACGCCGGCACCGTGAGGTCCATCAGCAGGGCGTCAGCCTGCTGGGCAACTCGGCGCACTTGCCCGAGTCCGTCCACATGGCCCTGGACCAGGTGGCCTCCCAGCCGGTCTCCCGCCCGCAGCGCGCGCTCGAGATTCACCCGCCTGCCCGCGCGGTAGTCACCGAAGGCGGTGCGTTCGAGGCTCGTCGCGATCACGTGCACGGTGAAGGCCCCACGGCGCCGGCCGGTGACCGTGAGACACGCCCCGTCCACGGCAATGCTCTCCCCCAGAGCCAGTCCGCGCCATGGAGCGCGGATGGCAAGGACCCGCCCGCCGTCCTTGGCGCGCGCAGACTGCACGGTGCCCACGGCGGTCACCAGGCCGGTGAACATCAGCCCCGGTCCGCCAC
>SPDF01000225.1 GCA_004525055.1 Gemmatimonadales bacterium
GGGTCAGTCCGATCGGGGCGGAGAGGATCAGGCCGTTCAGGAAATAGCGGGGTAGGCGATTCATCAGCAGCACCTCGTGGGGGAATCGGTGTAGCGCGCGGTGACGTGCTCGGCGTAAAACTCTCGTTCCGTAGCCACTGGGTCCCCGGGATGGTGACGGGATCGGTGCTCGACGTACGCCGCATAGTCGGGCATTCCCGCCACGCGCCGCACCGCCTGGAGCCCTCGCCTCAGTGCGGCGGTCAACTCAATTCGCATAGCTGGTCGCCACATACGGCGCCTCCCTCGTTGTGGCGGGGGTCGTCCCTCGCAGGATGTTCACCCAGACGCGCGCCGATGAGATCACGACGAGTACCACGACGGCCATGAAGAATGCCGCCACGCCGACGTTTAGCCGGTCGTTGAAGATCAGTCGGGCCCCGACGGATGCGTCCAGCGCTCCGCCGGCAATCCTGGTACTCGTCGCCGCAGCGTGCGAGAGGAACCCGAGTCGGGGGTCGGCGGCAAAAATCTTCTGCCATCCCGCCGTGAGCGTCACCACCAGGAGCCAGGCGAGGGGCAGGAGGGTGACCCAGGCGTAGCGCGCCTTTCCTGACCGGATGAGTACCGTGGTGCCCACGGCGAGCGCGATGGCAGCCAGCAACTGGTTGCTGATGCCGAAGAGCGGCCAGAGGGTATTGATGCCGCCCAGCGGGTCGTGCACGCCCTGCAGGAGGAACCACCCCCACCCGGCGACGACGGCTCCCGACGCGATCACTGTGCTCGGGTACCACGAGGTACGCCCCATCGGTTCCCAGAGGTGGCCAGCCAGTTCCTGGAACATGAACCGGCCGACGCGGGTGCCGGTGTCCACGGTGGTCAGGATGAAGAGCGCCTCGAACATGATGGCGAAGTGGTACCAGAGCGCCGTCAGGTGAGTGCCGAATGCCCCGGCAAAGATCTGCGCCATCCCGACCGCCAGCGACGGTGCCCCGCCGGTGCGCGCCAGCAGCGTGGTTTCTCCGACAGAGGTGGCGAGCGCTTCCATCTGTCCGGGGGTGACGACGAATCCCCAGCCCCGAATCGTCTCCGCTGCGGCGTCCAGTGAACCGCCGAGGGTGGCGAGTGGGGCGTTGATGGCGAAATACACACCGGGGTCGAGGACTGCCGCAGCGCAGAGGGCCATGACCGCGACGAACGACTCCATCAGCATCCCGCCGTAGCCGATGAGGGGCGCATCGCCCTCGCGACGGAGCATCTTGGGGGTGGTTCCGCTGGCGACCAGCGCGTGGAATCCGCTGATGGCACCGCAGGCGATGGTGATGAACGCGAACGGGAAGAGCTTGCCGGCAAAGACCGGCCCGGTGCCGTCGATGAACTGGGTCAGCGCGGGAAGCTTGATCGGTGGGAGGACGACGAGAATGCCGATGGCGAGCAGGACGATGGTCCCGACTTTCATGAAGGTCGAGAGATAGTCCCGTGGGCAGAGCAGCATCCAGACTGGCAACACGCTCGCCACGAAGCCGTAGGCGATAATCAGCCAGGCAATCGTCGCGGCGTTCATCGTGAAGTAGGGGGCGAGCGTGGCGCTCTCGGCCACCACTCGGCCACCGACGAGCGAGGCCATCAGCAGCACGATTCCCACCGTGGTGGCCTCCAGCGTCCGGCCGGGCCGCCAGACCTTCATCCAGAAGCCCATCAGCAGCGCGATCGGTACGGTGCACGCGATGGTGAACAGCCCCCACGGGCTGTCGCGCAGGGCGTTGACCACCACAAGCGCCAGCACTGCCAGCAGGATGATCATGATCGCCAGGATGGCGATCATCGCGGCCACGCCGGTGACGGGCCCGATTTCCTCCTTCGCCATCTGGCCCAGCGACTTTCCGTCTCGGCGCATGGAGGCGAAGAGAATGACGAAGTCCTGCACGGCACCGCCCAGGACCACGCCGAACACGATCCAGATCATGCCGGGGAGGTACCCGAACTGGGCGGCGAGCACCGGTCCGACCAGCGGGCCGGCCCCCGCGATGGCGGCGAAGTGGTGCCCGAAGAGCACGCCGCGGGAGGTCGGCACGAAGTCCCGACCGTTGCTCAGCCGCTCCGCCGGCGTGGCGCGGGTCGGGTCGATCTCCAGGACCCGGGTGGCCAGGAACCGGGCGTAAAACCGGTAGGCGACGAGGTAGGTGCCGACCGCGGCGAGGACCAGCCAGGCGGCGCTGATGGTTTCCCCCCGATGAAGCGCGAGGACACCCCACGACACGGCACCGACCAGGGACACGAGAATCCAGCCGATGGTTTGCATTCAGATAAGATGCGTGCAACTCGAGGTTGCCGGAAGCACCTTCGCTTCCCCGCCGTCCGTCCCCGCCTTCTTGCCCTCTCTCCGATCGCGCCGTACCTTCGACAGTCTATGCCAACCCCTCCATCTGAATACAAGGGCAGCCACTGGCAGGCCGCCGCCGGACGCCGCAGCAGCAGTGCCGTGCTTGAACAGCCTTCGCCTCAGCGGACCGCCGATACCGGGTTCCGGGGAAAGGTCGCCGTCGTCACGGGGGGAGCCACTGGCCTCGGTCGGGCAATCGCCCTCGAGTTTGGGCGCCAGGGTTGCCATGTCGGATTCTGCTTCGTGGACCTTCCTGGCCGGGACGTCACCGAGCAGGCCCTGCTCACCGAGACCGCTCTCCGCGCCATGGGAGTCGAGGTCTATGCCGCCAGGTGCGATGTGCGCGACGCCAAGGCGGTCGATCGGTTCATGGGCGAGGTACGGGCTGAGCTCGGCGGGCTGCACATCCTGGTCAACAACGCCGGCATCGCCATGGACGGCGCGCTCTGGCGCATGACCGACAAGGCGTGGAAGGACGTGTTGGAGACCAACATCACCGGCACGTTCCAGTGCATCCGCGCCGTCTCGCATGGTTTTCGGGAACAGCGGTACGGGAAGATCGTAAACGTCAGCGCGCACCAGGCGGAGCGGCCCGGGTTTGGCGTGGCGAATTACGCCGCGAGCAAGGCGGGCGTTCTCGGATTGACCCGCGCCGCCGCGGTGGAGCTCGGTCCGTCCAATGTGAACGTCAACGCCGTCGCCCCGGGCTTCATCCGGACCGAGCGGATGGGCATGCTCCCCGATGAGGTGATTGAGCGGGCGAAGAAGCACTCGGTGCTGGGACGCGTGGCCGAGCCGGCGGATGTCGCCAAGGTCATTTCGTTCCTCTGCTCGGACGATGCCCGCCACGTGACCGGCCAGGTTTTGGTCGTGGACGGGGGCCTTTCGCTCGAATAGGTCGCCCTCGCCCCGCCCCCCCCCATCCCATTAGATTTCCACTGCTTACAGCTCTTCGCGCCCCGTTGGGTTCGAGGGCATATCACGTTGTCCAATAGTGACTTACCAGCGGGCGTTAGCTCTTCGGATTGGGAGCGTTCACCCCGATAGGGGAGTCCCCATGCATCGCATATCCCGCCTGTTGGTTCTCATCGGCCTGGCCGCCTGCGCGGGTGGCAGCACCGCGGAGGTCGGGCCAGACCCGATCGAAGCCCAGGAGGCTTCCAAGCCTGGGGACCCCAAGTCGCCGGTGAAGATGCCTCCCCCCGCCCCCATGAATACGCTCGGCATCGCCGGGCAGGTGGTCGGCGTCCTGCCCATGACACTGGTGGTGGCTCGGGATTCCCTCGCCGGAAAGCCGCCGTTCGCCGACCGCGCGAGCAGCAACCGGTGGGCGGACTCCATCA
>SPDF01000155.1 GCA_004525055.1 Gemmatimonadales bacterium
CTTTCGTGCGGCGTTGGCGGGGAAGGCGGGGGCGATCATCCTGGAAATTGCCCGGAGCGAGATCGCCTATACCGGCCAGCGGCCCGACGAATATGTGGCGGTGATCATCGGCGCGGCGCTGCGCGAGGGCTACACCCTCCCACTCTTCATCCAGGGCGACCACTGCCAGGTGAACGCCAAGAAGTACGCCGCCGATCCCGAGGGCGAGGTGGGCGAGGTCAAGAAGCTGATCGCGGAAGAGGTGGCCGCCGGCTTCTACAACATCGACGTGGACACCTCCACGCTGGTCGATCTCTCGCGGCCCACGCTCGAGGAACAGCAGCGCGACAACTTCGAGCGCTGCGCTGAAATCACCGCCTTCATTCGCGAGCGGGAGCCGGAGGGCATCACCGTTTCGGTGGGCGGCGAGATCGGTGAGGTCGGCCACAAGAACAGCACGGTGGAGGAGTTGCACGCCTTCATGGGGGGCTGTCGCGCCACGCTGGACCGTCTCGGTGTCGTCGAAGGGCTGAGCAAGATCTCGGTGCAGACCGGCACCTCGCACGGTGGCATCGTGCTGCCGGACGGCACGATCGCGGCGGTCAAGCTCGATCTCGAGGCGCTGGCGGCGTTGAGCCGTGTGGCGCAGCAGGACTACGGCACCGCCGGCGCGGTCCAGCACGGCGCCAGCACCCTGCCGAGCAACGCATTCGGGAACTTTCCGCGGGTGGAGGCGTGCGAAATTCACCTTGCCACCAATTTCCAGAACATCGTCTTCGATCACCCGAAGTTGCCGGCCGATCTCCGCGGTCGGATGTACGCCTGGGTGGATGCCAACGCGCAGGGCGATCGGAAGGCCGAGGATTCGGAGGAGCAGTTCTACTACAAGACGCGCAAGAAGGCCATCGGGCCGTTCAAGGAGGAGTGCTGGTCGCTGCCGCAGGACGTGCGCGACGCGATCGCCACGGATCTCGAGCGCACCTTCCGCTTTCTCTTTGAGCAGTTGAACGTCAACGGTACCGACACCCTGGTGGACCGGTTTATTCATGCGCCGGTGCAGCATCACGCCTCGCTGGAGAAGGTGTCGGTCTCCGCCGAGGACGACCCCGACGCGGGAGAATGACATGGCACGACACGAGGAAGACGAAGTCGTCTACGTGAGGGATGACGGCGGTGCAGGGGTGAAGTGGTTCCTGGCCGGGGCCGCCTTCGGCGGCGTGCTGGCCCTGCTGTTTGCGCCGCACAGCGGCGAACACACCCGGCGCATCATCCAGCGGAAGGCGCGCGACCTGCAGGACCTCGCGGAAGATGGCATCGAAGAGCTCGGTGACCGGTTCGCGGAAGGGAAGGACCGGGTGCGCGACGAGGCGGAGCGGTTCAAGGACACCGTGCGCGACCGGGTGGACGACGTGCGGGAGCGCGCCTCCGACGCCCGTGAGGCCGTCCGTGGGGCGGGCCATTCCGCGCGGGAAGAGCTCGAGCGGCGATTGTCGGACGCACGCGTGCGCCGCCGGGCGGCCGCGGTGGCCGACGACGAGGAACCGGTCATCTGAACCGGAAACGAATCCGCGGCTGGCATCGTTCCTTCCGCGGCTTCCTCGGCCGAACGCTACAGGCGGCCGACGAGAATCACGTTCCATTTCTGGCGAGCGCGCTGACCTTTGATGCGCTGCTCGCCGGCATCCCGTTTGTCGTGCTCCTGCTCATCGGCCTCACGGAACTGGCGCAGCCCTGGACGGTGGAAGGCGCCATCGATCTCCCGCGGTTCTTCGAGGCGTTCCTGCCGAAGCACGACACGACGGCGGGCCACGATCCATTCTTCCTGCTCGAGGAGATCCTGGGCCGGGTCGCAGCCTATGGGAGCAAGCTCTCGCTCTACGCGGTGCCGGCGTTCCTCTGGTTCAGCACCCGCCTGTTCGCCAGCATCCGCACCGCGCTCAACCAGATGTACGACGTGAGCGTGCGGCCGCCGGTGCGGCGACACTTCCTGGTGGGCTACCTCCTCAGCAAGCTGCGGGATGTCGGGATGGTCATCCTCACCCTCGGCGTCTTCCTGATGACCACGGCGATCACCGCCATGGTGCGGATCGCCCGGGCTTACGGGGAGGCCGATTCGCCCCTGGTGGGGTTCTTCTTCTCGTCCGTCGGGCGGTGGATCCCCGAGGCGCTGGGGCTGATGCTCACCTTCACCCTCTTCTTCCTGCTCTACAAGTACGCGTCGGTGCGACGCATCGACACCCAGGCCGCGCTGGTGGCGTCCGCGTTTGGTGCGGTCGCCTTTGACGTGGCCAAGCGGCTCTTCACGATGTACATCGGGCGCGGGGCGATGCTGACGACGGTCTCGGTGGACTTCCACCTGACCGCGCTGATCCTGACGGTGCTCTGGGTGTGGTATACGGCGTTGGTGTTCCTGCTCGGTGGGATCGTCGCGGAGACGTGGCAGCTGCGGACCATGCAACAGCAGCAACGGGCGATTCTGACGTAACCTCTGTCATGGAGATTGCTTCGTCGGCTCCTGGCGGAGCCTCCTCGCAATGACAGAAGAACCCGTTGTGTCATTGCGAGGCCGCGAAGCGGCCGAAGCAATCTCGATCTACTTCATACTCCGCACCTCCACGATCAGATTGCTCATCTGGTCCGGTTTGTCCGGCTGCGCCGTGAGCATCAACGGGTCCCCGGTCAGCCGCCGGGCTGACAGATCCCGCGGATCCACTTCAATGGTGTAGCGCCCCGGCTTGACCCCCAGCACATAGAAGCTGCCGTCCGAGAAGGTGGGGATCGACGTCGTCTTCCCGTTCGAGCGGTTGGTCAGCAGGAGGGTGACACCGGGGAGCGGCGTGCCGTCGCGAATGACGCGACCCTCCAGCACAGCGCCCGTAACGAGGGGCAGGTTGAGTTCACGGTAGGCGTTGGGCGGTGGGGATACCAGCGCCGAGGTGAATGCAGGGACGTACAGCGGGTTGTCGAGGGTGTTGGTGTCCACTTCCACCTTGACCGGCTCGAACGCCGGGATGTTCCAGACATGGTAGCGTCCGAGGCTGTCTGTCCGTGTGGCGTAGGTACCCACCACCACGCGCACACCGCCGACGCTTGGCTCACCCGGATCTGGTTCGCCGTTGGCATTGTCGTCCACGAACAACCGTCCGGACACCCCCGACCGTCTCAGGCCGGAGTTGGGGTTGGCGGTGACGCGCCGCTGATTGTTGTCGTAGATCAGCGCTCCCTGGACGGTCTGCACGACGCCGCCAGCTCCGGTCGAGGGGGCGACCGCGGTCGTCGTGGCCTGCAAGGTGGGAAGGTAGGAGACCAGTGATAGCGTGAACGTGGCGCCGGGGCTACCACGGCGCCAGCCGGCGCCGGCTTCAATCCGGAGCTGCGGCCCGAAGCTCCGCGCCACTCGCGCCGTCGCCATCTGGAATCCCTCTCCTCCCCCGGCTTCGAGATCTCCCCGCAGCCAGAGATCACGCAGCGCGGCGCCCCACGCAGGGCGGCCGCTGACGTACGCAGAGAGCCCGATGAATTCCTGGTGCACCGACTCCGACAGAAGGGGGGTGAGCCGCTCGAACCGGACGTAGGGATACAACCGGATCCCGCCCGCCTGCACCGAGCCCTGGAGTCGCGCCCGCGTGGCGGTGAGGTCAACGCCCTCATTGATTTCCGCCACTCCCTGAAAGTAGAAGGTGCTCAGGGTGGGGATCGGCCGGACGAATGCGTCGAAGAGCCATTGTGAGCGGCGTCCCTGCGGGGCGATGACCGATTGAACGATGTTGTCGTCGAACGCCGAGTAACTGGTGCCCAGGCGAAAATGGAGCGAAGGCTCGAGTCGCACTGCGCCCCGAAGCCACCCGTTACCAACCACTTCACCTTCGAGCGTGAGCGAATTGCCCAGGAGTCCGGTGGCGAGCGCGTAGGGATGAACGAGATCGGAGAGGCTGTCGCGCGCGTACCCTTCCACCCCCGCGCGCACCGTGACACGGCGAGAGAGGCCATAGTGCAGATCGGCATTCAACGCGCTGCTGCAGAGGGTCGAGATACACGCCCCCGCCGCGATTCCGTACTCGAACTGCTTGTAGGGCAGCTGCTGGCTGACCACGCGATAGGTCTGGTTGAAGCGTCGTACCTGGCCATAGGGACCGTAGGAAACGAAGTCGATGGGATTCTCGCCGTACCCCACCGGGAGTGTCATCGAGTAGTCACCACTTGGGCCGATCGAGTCAAACGCCACCAGTTGACTGCCGGAATACGCCTCCAGCTCCCACCCCGGCTCAAGCCGACCGTAGTAGTCGAGTTGCCCCACGTAGGTCGGCCGAATGTAGGGGGAGTTCGTGACCGCCACCCCCCGGATGCCCGCGTAACGCGGTCCGGTGAGACTGCCGGTGCCGAGCGTGAGTTGCTTGACGTACGTGTTGTCGATCCACACGCCCTTCCAGGTCGCGGCAAATTCTGCCTCCCCGGATTCGAGTGGGCCAAGACTCCGCACGCCAATTTCGAGCGCGCCGCCTGCCACCTGCGCTCCAACGGCGAACCGATAGTTCGAGCCGCCGACCAGGTGATCGGAGAGCGGAAAGGCCAGCTCGTAGTCGAGGACCAGTCCGTCCCACTTGGTCCGCATCGGCCCGAGAGTGGTGTCCGGGTGGGCGCCGTTCCGCTCGGCGAGGAGCATGCGCATCCGGTCGCGACGGAGGCGATGCGCCACCGGGAGCGAGTCGGGGTTGAGCACCGCCACTACGAGGTCAGGCCAGCTGACGTCAAAGTTTAGATCCAGCATCGTCCCGAGCCGTTCCGTGGCCAGGTACAATTCGCCGTCTCGGAAGAGAAGTTGCCCGGTGGTCACCGGGAAGGCGGATTGACCGACGAACAGGCTGTCGCTGCCCGTGGCGACCCGGACCAACCTGCCGCTCGGCTCCAGGCGGGCCTCGAACCTTCCATCGGCCGAGATGGTGCCCTGGATCTCGGCCATGTCGAAGAATGTCCCCAACGGCACCAGGGCATCGTCGCCCTGGCGGTAGGCAACCACCGTACGGCCCACCAGCCGACCGATGCGCAGGTCTACGAGGACGGCCTCGGGCCCTTCGGGTCTGGGGGGCGGTGGAGCAGTGGGGCTCGGCGCGGCTGGCGCGGCGGGCTGAGGCGGCAGGGC
>SPDF01000303.1 GCA_004525055.1 Gemmatimonadales bacterium
GCGGTCACGCTCGAGGCAAAGACCGGCTATATCCTGGCGATGGTGGGCGGGCGAGACTTCGAGGACAGCAAGTTCAACCGTGCCACGCAGGCGCTGCGGCAGCCGGGTTCCACGTTCAAGCCGATCGTCTACACCGCCGGCGTGCGGGCCGGTGTGCCCCTTTCCACCGTCATGGTAGACGAGCCGATCACCGTGGAGATGCCGGGGATTCAGGAGGTGTGGGAACCGCAGAACTACGACAACACCTTCGCCGGGCCGATGCCGCTGCGGCAGGCGCTCTATAAGTCCGTCAACATCGTCACCATCAAGCTCGGCATGGAAATCGGCGAGGAGGCGGTCATCGCCGAGGCGACACGTTTCGGTCTCGTGGCCTCTCCCATGCCCTCCGTCCCCTCGATCCACCTCGGCTCGGCGGTGGTCAAGCCGCTCGAACTCATCGCGGCGTACTCCGCCTTCGCCAACCAGGGAGATCGGTCCACGCCGATGGGGATCCTGCGGGTGGAAGACCGCCAGGGAAACATCCTCTGGCAGCCCAAACCGCGCCTCGAACCGGTGATGGATCCGCCGCTCGCCTGGCTCATGAACGGTGCATTGCAGGACGTCGTGCGCCGCGGCACCGGGACTCGCGCCGTGGCCGGCATCAGCTTCCCGGTCGGCGGAAAGACCGGCACGACCAACGACGGCAACGACGTCTGGTTCATCGGTTACACTTCTGATCTCGTGACCGGCTTCTGGTTCGGTCTCGACGTGCCGGAACGGATCAAGCCGAACGCGCAGGGTGGACTCCTCGCCGCGCCGGCGTGGCAACAGATGATGACCGAGGTGTACGAGCGGCGGCGTATTCCGGGCGGATGGGCTCAGCCTGACGGCCTCGTGAGCGCCGAGATCGACCGAACGACCGGTTTCCGCGCCTCGCCCTACTGCCCGACGGCGGTACGGGTGACAGAGTGGTTCCTGCCCGGCAGCGTGCCGAACGAAGCCTGCCCTGTCCATCTGCCGTTCGGGTCTTCCACTGATGTGGACGCCGCCCCCGTCGAGCCCCCGCCCGACGGGCAATAGCGTGCGCCCCCGGTTCCTGAGCGCCGGGTGGCTGATGCCGATGGACGGGCCACCCATCCGAAACGGCTCCGTCCTGATCGGGCGTGACGGGCGAATCGAGGCCATCGGCCAACCGGGCAGCATACTCCCACGCGATGGTGTCGAACACGAAAGCTGGCCCGACGCGGTCATCCTCCCCGGTCTCGTCAACACCCACACACATCTTGAGCTCACCGGCTTCGCAGGCATGGCGGAGGAGACGGATTTTTCCGCCTGGATCCGCCGTATCCGCACGCTCAAGGAGGGCCGTACCGCGGCTGACTTTCTCGCCGCCGCACGGCAGGGGCTCGCCGACTGCCACGCCGCCGGCGTCACCACCGTCGCCGACACCGGCGACAGCGGCGCGGTGATCGAGGCGCTGGCGGAAGTTGGGGGGAGCGGGATCGCCTACCACGAGGTGTTCGGTCCGCACCCCGACCAGGTGACGGAGAGCATGGCAGGCCTGCGCCAGCGGGTGGCCGATCTCCGTCGCTTCACCTCCGAGCGGGTGCGCCTCGGCGTCTCACCGCACGCTCCCTACACCGTCAGTGCGGCGCTGTACCGTGCGGTCGCCGAATTCGCGGTGCAGGAGCAGTTGCCCATCGCCGTGCATCTGGCGGAGTCAGAGGCGGAATCGGAGTTGGTTACTGGGGGGGGCGGGCCATTTGCAAAGGCGTGGAGCCTGCGCGGGATCCCGCTCCCGGACTCGTCGGGTGCTTCTCCGGTTGCCTGGCTCGATGCGCACGGCGTCCTCGGCCCGCGCACCCTGGCCATCCATCTCGTGCGCGCCCAGGCGGGGGATATCGCCAGCCTGCGGCGGAGCCACACCTCAGTGGCGCACTGTCCGCTCTCCAATCGCCGGCATGGGCATGGCGTCGCGCCGATCCGAGATTTCCTGGACGCTGGGCTGCGCGTGGGGGTAGGGACTGATTCGGTGGCCAGCGTCGGCCGGCTGGACCTGCTGGCGGAGGCGCGGGCGGCGCGCACGCTGGCGGGCCTATCGGCCGCGGAAGCGCTGGCGCTCGTCACCAGCGGGGGGGCTGAGGCGCTCGGGGTGCATCGGGAGGTCGGCAGCCTCCAGCCCGGTCTCTGGGGTGACATCGCGGTGGTGGAGGTGGAACAGGCGGGTGACGAGGAGGAGGCGCTGGAGTCGGTCCTGGCGAGCCGGCCAGGCGCTGTGTTGGAGACGACCATCGGTGGGAGTGTCAGGTACCGGCGGTAGGGGGTCGCTGCGGGCCTCCCTTGCTGGCGCCCGCATCGCGCGTTACGATTCTAGCAACCAACCCAGGCGGGACTCACCGCATGCGCTGCCTTGCACTGAACGCCTCATTCGAGCCATTGACCATGGTGCCCGTGCGCCGGGCGCTGCGGCTTGTCATTGAGGGCAAGGCCGAAATCGTCGAGGCCGACGGCCCTGAATACATGCGAAGTGAACGGCTGGCCATTCCACGGCCAGCCATCATCCGGCTCGTCAAGTTCGTGCACGTCCCCCGCCGCTTCCGCCGTCACGTCACCAATACCTTCCTCTTTGCCCGCGATCAGTACCGGTGCCAGTTCTGCAACCGGACCCAACCCGAGCTGCGTCCGCGCGAGTGCCTCACGCGCGACCATCTCGTGCCGATTTCTCGTGGGGGGGGGAACGCCTGGACCAACGTCGTCACGGCCTGTAGCAGTTGCAACACCCGGAAGGGAAACCGGCTTCCCGAAGAATGCGGGATGCACCCTCTCCATCCACCGCTCGAGCCCCACTTCGTGCATCTGTCCTGGGCGGTCCGCCGCCTGAGCCGGACACAGTCGAAGTACATTCGGCTCTTCTATGGAGAGGCCGCCCTGCACGCCCTTCGGGGGCACTGA
>SPDF01000273.1 GCA_004525055.1 Gemmatimonadales bacterium
CGGCGCCGGCCGCGACCGCGCTGTCGACGAAGTGGCGGAGCGGCTTCCAGTTCGGTCGGTTGTAGAGGGGGACGGGGCCGGGCTCGATCCGCGGTGCGCAGCCGAGCGCGGCGAGGAGCAGCAGCGCCGAGGCCGCACCCGGTCTCAGGGGGCGGCTCCCAATTGCAGGCCGGCCCCGATCGGGAGGGCGGCGTCGAGCTCGATGGGCAGCCGACCGCCGATGTCCGCCGCGCCGGTCAGCGCCGCGGCGACCGCCAGCTCGTTGATCGGGCGGGCCGCCCACGCGAGGAGGTACCCCTGCACGCCGGGCGCCTGCGTCAGCAGATACGGAGACCCGAACGACACCAGGACCGTCGGCTGGTTGGCGGCGGTGCTGTTCACCAGCGCCGCGACCTGCGGCGGGAGGCTGATAGTCCCGCTCCACGCGCTCACCTTGATCGACGCCGCCACCACCGCGACCGGAGACGCCGCCAGTGCGGTGCGCGCGGAGTCGTAGCTCGCGGGGCCGCTGGAGGGCCAGAGGCCGAAGGTGGTGACGGTGTACCCGGCGGCGCGCAGCGCGTCGGCCAATGTGGCGCCGAGGACGGTCGACGGGTTGTCGGCAAAGGTGAGCAGGGTGACAGGCTGCGGGCCTGTCCGGAGATTCGACACGACGCCCCCGCTGTCTTGCACCAGCACGAGCGAGCGTTGGGTGACGTCGCGCGCCATCGCCTCATGTGCCGCGGTGCCGACCCAATCCATCACGCTGTCGAGCGCGACCGTGCGGTGCGTGAAGAGGCCGACCTGCCGTTTCATCTCGAGCACGCGGCGCACCGACTGGTCGAGCCGCGTCTGCGTGATGCGTCCCTCCTTGACCGCGACGACCACCGCGTCGATCGCGGTGCGGGCATCCGGCGGCTGCAGGAGGAGGTCGGCGCCAGCCAGGATGGCCAGCACCGCCGCCTCTCCCGGGCCGTAGGTACTGACAATGCCGCCCATGTCGAGCGCGTCCGTCACCACGAGTCCCTCGAACCCGAGGGAGTCGCGGAGCACGCCGGTGAGGAGCGTGGGCGTCAGCGTGGCGGGGCGGACCTTGCCGCCGTCGACGCCCGGCAGTGCGATATGAGCGGACATCACCGCGGCGACGCCGCTCTTGATGGCGGCGCGGAAGGGCACCAGCTCGACCGAATCCAGCCGGCTCCACGGGGCATCGATGACGGGGAGTGAAATATGCGTGTCGGTTCCCGTGTCGCCATGCCCGGGAAAATGCTTCGCGGTGGCGAGCATCCCATGCTCCTGCAGCCCGCGGACTTCGGCGGAGACGAGCGCCGCGACGGCAGACGGGTTACCGCCGAACGACCGGGTGTTGATGATCGGATTGGCGGCGTTGTTGTTGACGTCGGCCACCGGCGCAAAGACCAGGTGGATGCCGACCGCGCGGCCCTCGACCGCGGTGATGCGGCCCATTTCGTAGGCATCCGACTCCCGGCCAGTGGCGGCCACCCCCATATTGGTGGGGAAGGCGGTACCGCCAACAAATCGCATCGCCGTCCCGCCCTCAAGGTCGGAGGCCACGAGCAGCGGAATGCCGGCCTGCTGCTGCAGCGCGTCGAGCTTGGCGGCGATGTCGAGCGGCGAGCCGATGGAGACGATGATCCCGCCGACTTGCAGCGAGTCGACCCAGGCCCTCGCCTTGAGAAAGCCGGGGTCGTCCTTGGCGGAATAGGTCCCTGGAATCCACGGCATCACGAGCTGGCCGACCTTGGCCCGAAGCGAGAGCGAGTCGAGCAACCGCTGCGTCGGGTCCTTGGGCGGGGGTACCGTCATGGCGGGCAGGGACGGGACAGGCGTGATGGGGACCGGCGCCGGTGCGGTGGATGTCGCACAGGCGAGCAGGACAACCGCATACTGGGCGAGGCGCGCGTGAATCACAGGCAGACGATCCTGGTTGGGATGGTAGGTGTGGTGGCGGCGTGCGGCGGTCCGCCGGCCACCGTCACGCCCGAGCCGGTGCCCGCCGAGATCACCGTTCGGCCGGGCATCGACGTGCTGCTCTCCGATTCGATGTCCCTGGTCCGTCACGCCAGGCTCGGTTTGCTAACCAATCAGGCCGGCGTGGACGCCGCCGGCGTGAGTGACGTGGACAGAGTCCGGGCCGACGGACTGGAACTCGTGGCACTCTTCACGCCCGAACATGGCTACCGGGGCGAGGCCGATCCCGGGGAGGCCGTGCCGCACACCACCGACAGTGTCACTGGTCTCCCAATCTACAGTCTCTACCTCCAGAATACCGCCGCCATCGCCGCCACGCTAACAGGAATCGACCTCCTCCTCGTCGATCTGCAGGACGTCGGAGCCCGGTACTACACCTACTTCAGCACGACCGTGGCCGTGATGCGTGCGGCCGCCCGGAGCGGCAAGCGCGTCGTGGTGCTCGACCGGCCGAATCCTATCGGCGGGACGGTGCAGGGTAATGTGCTCGACACGGCGTACACATCGTTCGTGGGCATCTTGCCTATCCCGATGCGGCACGGGATGACCCTCGGTGAACTCGCCCGGCTCGCCAATGCCGAACTCGGCATCGGGGCGGACCTGACCGTCATTCCGGTGATGGGGTGGTCCCCGGCGATGGACCTGGCCCAGACCGGACTCCCGTACGTCCCACCCAGCCCAAACCTGCGCTCACTCGAGTCGCTCTTCCACTATCCGGGGCTTTGCCTGATGGAGGGGACCAACCTCAGCGTCGGCAGGGGCACCGACCATTCCTTTGAGCAAGTGGGCGCTCCCTGGCTCGATACCACGAAGGTGCTGGCGGGACTGCGGGCCGCGAACCTCCCCGGGGTTTCCTTTTCCGGGGTGAAGTTCCGACCGAAGAAGCCGGGCGACGGCAAGTTCCCGGATACCAGGCTCTTGGGCATCCGGCTGACCATGACCGACCGAGACAGCTACGACCCGACGGCCACCGCCGTAACAATCATGGCTGTCATCCGGGCAGTGCACCCCACCAAGCTCAAGTGGACGCCGGCCCAGTTCGACCGGCTCGCCGGTAACTCCAGTCTCCGCACAGGGTTGGCATCCGGTGCAGCACCGGCGGTGGTGATGGAGAATTGGGCCACCGAGCAGCAGGCCCTCGACCGGCGCCGGCAACAGGCGCTGCTGTATCCGCGCCCAACCGGGGCCTCAGGCACCCACTGACTGCCCTGCCGCCTCCCGGCCCGCCTGCCCCCCGGCC
>SPDF01000199.1 GCA_004525055.1 Gemmatimonadales bacterium
AGCCGGGGTCCATTTTATCGGGCGAACACCATCCGGGCGCACCCGCCGGGGTGGGCGTAGGTCCCGATGCGGATCGCGACCTCGTGCGCGGGCGGACCCAGCGGGGTGGGCTTATGCCCACCCCTCTTCAAACGGATTCAACCAGACGTGCCGTATGAAGCGATCAGCCCCGTTGAAGGGCTCCGTGAGAGCGCTTGACGGTCCGGATGGTCGAACGCAACTTCTTCCCCGCCCGCCCCGACCTTCCAACAGCGTCGCAGTCATCCAAGACATTGGTGCCGCAATCCCCGAACCTTGGGGGAATGAAGACCCTCTCGCCACTACCCAGTCGCTCTGCGCACCCTCCGCGTGGACTCACGGCCCTCCTCCTCAGCTGCACGCTGACGCTGTTGGCGTCAAGTGTCGTTCTTGGCCAATCGGTTCTGGATCGGTCTCCCAACCTCTCGGGTGGCTGGGTGGCCCCCCAGGGGGTTCTGCAATTCGATTTTGTCCATCGGTTCAGCGCGAGTCCCTCGCCGGAGCGAAAGGTGACGAGCTTCCCGTCCTTCATCCTGGCGGCCGGCCTGCCTGCGCACACGATGCTGGGTTTCTTTTATTCCACAAATTCGACGCTAGTCGCGCGGTACCCCAATGAGTGGGAGTTCTTCGGGCAGGCAGCCGTCCTGCGAGAGGATGCTGGGAAGCCGATCGATCTGGGCGTCGAGCTGGGCTACAGCTTGGCGGCCGAGGGATTCGTCGGTGAGTTGGCTCTGGCGCGCCGGGCCGGCCCAGTGCGTTTCCTCGCCGTGGGCCGGCTGCTGGCCGATCCAGCCGACGGCCCGATGGATGTGGCGCTCGGCGGGGGCGCCGTCTGGCGACTGGGTCGCTGGATCGCGCTGGCCGGCGACGTCACGACCGTCCTCGAGCGAGCAGCGGGCGAAGAGATCGCGTGGAGCGCCGGCCTCCAACTCGGCATTCCTCATACGCCCCATACCCTCTCCCTGCAGGCAAGCAATACGATCGGTATCAGCCTCGAGTCGGCGTCGAGGGGCACCGGCCAAACGCTGTATGGATTCGAATTCACGATTCCCATCACGCTGAGGCGCTTCCTGGGAGGTGGGGGTGGGCCAACGGCGGACTCCGCCGGCGTGCGCGCCACTGCGGCCGATACCGGTCTGGTGGTGGTGTCGGTCAAGAACCTGGCCTATTCGCTCGGGGCTCTTGAGATCTCGGCCGGTACCACCGTGGAGTGGGTCAACGACGACCCGGTGGAGCATTCCATTGTCGCTGCCGACGGAAGATTCGACTCGATGTTGATCAAACCCGGTGGAACGTGGCGATACACCTTCTGGACTCCGGGCACCTACGCCTACAGTTGTCGCCCACATCCGTTCATGAAGGGGACCGTCACCGTGGTGCCCAGGCCATGACGGCGCTCAGTCCGACACGCCTCACCGCATGCGGGCTCACGATCGTGGCGGCTGTGGCCTGCTTTTCGGAACGGAGCACGAGCCCGCCGGAAACGAGCCTGACTTGCGCGCGGGCAGAACAACCGCCCGGCCCCGACACGGTCTTCGTCATCATCCGCGGCTTCGCGTACCTTCCCGCCGAGGTGCAAGTCGCACCGGGGACGCGGGTGGTCTGGATCAACTGTGAGCCTGAGGGAACGCCCGGACACACGTCGACGGCCAACAGCGACCAATGGGAGTCGCCCACGCTGTTGCCCGGGGATGTCTTTTCGTTCGTTCCGGCTGCGGGTGTATCGGACTATTCCTGTCGGCCGCACCCGTTCATCCAGGGCCGGGTCGTGGTGCAGTCGAGCGTGAGGACGGAATCGGAGTCAGGAGGGGCGGCCGACGGCGCGGCGGTATTGCATCGGCGAGCGGCCGAGATGACGGCGGAAGGCGTTGGTGAAATGGCTTTGGTCGTAGAAACCGGCTTGTTGGGCGATCATGGCGAGTGGCCACTCCGTGGTCGCCAGCTGCCGGGCCGCATACTCGAGGCGGAGGCGACGCTGCATGGCGCCGACGCTGCAGCCGTACGCGCGTCGGAATCCGCGGGCCAAGGTGGCGGGATGGACACCCACCTCTGAGGCGATGGTGGCGAGGGAGTGTCGCTCCCCGGGTGCATCGTGCACGAGCGCGAGGGCCCGGGCGGCCCAGCTCGGCGCTGGATTTCGTGTGACGGCAGCAGACCGCGCTACCGATGCAAGCAGTTCCAGGAGGAGGCCCTCCATCGCGAGACCGGCCGCCTCATCCTCGGCGCGGAACTCGGCATAGAGGCGATGCGCGAGCACGGCTTCCACCCCGCCCTCCGAGTGGTGGGGACGGGTGAGCACCCGTTCGAACAGGTCAAGTCCCGCTCTGGACGCCGGATCGAGTTCGACGAGCAGCCCCCGCACGTCGCCGAGATGAAAGCGATTCCAATGCCGCTCTCCCGCCGGCGTAATCTTGAAGGTCGATGGGCGGCAGTCGATGACGTGGCCGTGGACGTATTCTGCGAATGCGCCGTCGAGGACAAAGCAGAGCGTCGGCCCTGCGTGATCGTGCCATGGCAGGGAGCTTCCGGCGGCGTGCATGCCCTCGGTGAGCGTCATCCCGCCAACACTGATTTGGCGAGAGACCTGCGAGGCAGGGGTGTTCGTCGAACGCAGGGTCATGACTCGGTTCCTTGACGCCCGCGGGCTGGGAATGGCCATCGAGCACGCGTATGAGAGGGTACCCTAGTGGCGACGACTCAGGGGAGAGCGGTCGCACACGATCCCCCATTTCAAGCACGGAGGAGTCAATCATGGCATCACTCACGATCGCACCCCGCCCAATCGGGTGGATGGTCGCGTTGTTCGCCGTACAGCTCGCCTGTTCCGGTAGCGACAGCGGCACCTCTCCACCCACTCCACCAGCCGTGACCATTGCCAAGGCGCCCGTGAGCGGCGACAACCAGAGCGGGACGGTCGGCCAGGCGCTCCCCAACGCCATTCGGGTGCTCGTCGCCCGGTCGGGCCAACCGGAGGTCGGGGCCACCGTGACATGGAGTGCCTCAGGCACCGGGGCTTCCGTCAATCCTGTCAGTGGGATCACCGATGCTTCAGGATTGGCCTCGACCATCTGGACACTGCCCCAGGCCGTCGGCGCGCGGACGGCGACTGCCACCGTTTCAGGGGCAGGCGGCTCGCCGGTGAGCTTTTCGGCGACCGCGCTCCCTGGCCCGGCCACCGAACTCGTGCTCCGCAGTGGCAACGCCCAGTCTGCCGAGGTCGGTACGGTACTCCCGCTCCCGTTGAAGGTGAGGGCCGAGGACCAATTCGGCAATGGCGTGGGAGGGGTGGTCGTCGCCTGGCAGATTACCACGGGCGGCGGCTCCGTCTCCCCACTGAGCTCGACGACCGATACGTCGGGGGCCTCAACCGCCTGGACCCTCGGCTCGGGGGTCGGTGCGCAGGCCGCACAGGGTGCCGTGGGAGGCCTGATGGGTTCGCCGGTGGGCTTCACGGCAACGGGGACGCCCCCTCCCCCCGTGACCGTTGACGTGAGTGTGGGGAACAACTTCTTCTCACCGAGCGGCGTCACGATTGCCGCTGGCACGCGAGTCCGCTGGACGTGGACCGCCACCGGTGCCATCCCGCATAGCGTGGAATCAACCGGCGTGCCCAGTTTCACGAGCAGCGCGATTCTGACAGGGAATGGCTCGATCTACACCTTCACCTTTAACGCGCCGGGCGTGTATACCTATGATTGCGCGGTTCACGGCGTCCTGATGACGGGCACGGTGACTGTGAACTAGGCTCGACCCCGATCGTCACCCCGGCGAAAGCCGGGGTCCATTTCGTCGGGCGCACTGCATCTGGCCGGACCCGCCGGGGTGGGCATATGCCCACCCCTATTTCTGAATCTTGCACCATTGGTGCCGGATGACGAGACCGTCCGGCTGATTAGCTCGGTCAGGCTCCCTGCCCCGCTTTCCCGCTGTTACGCGGTGACCAATCCCAACCCCATCGCGGTCGCCGCTTTCAGTCCCGCCTTCATTCGCTCCTCGGCTCCCGGGAGCATCATCCCTTCCGCTGCTACTATCGACAGGTCCTCAATGCCCATGAAGCCGAGCAGTGTCTGGAGGTGGGGCTCGAGGTGGTTGTATTGTGCCTTGCCCGATTCGGGGCTGTAGTCGAACCCGCGGGTGATCACGGCGTAGGCGGGTCGCCCGGCGAGGAGGCCGCTGGCGCCCTGCTCG
>SPDF01000215.1 GCA_004525055.1 Gemmatimonadales bacterium
CAACCGGGCAGCGCGCACGGTGAAGCCGGCCTGCTGCAGGTGGGCCAGGATGAGTCCGGCCTTGCCGGAGGCGATCGCATCGGGCTTGATAATGGCGAGAGTCTGCATGGGCTCGAATTCTTGGTGTGGGTCGAGGAACAGCCCCGGCTACTTGAGCCGGGCCTTGAGGAGCGGTACGACATCGGCCGGCCGCTTCATGACACTGATACCGGCCGCCTCGAATGCGGCCATCTTTTCCGCGGCGGTGCCGGACGAGCCGGATATGATAGCGCCGGCGTGCCCCATCCGGCGGCCCGGGGGAGCCGTCTGACCCGCGATGAACCCCACAACCGGCTTGGTCACGTGATCCCGGACGAAATCCGCGGCGCGTTGCTCATCCGTCCCGCCGATTTCACCCATCATGACGATGGCATCGGTGTCGGGGTCGTCCTGGAAGGCCTGCAGGCAGTCGATGAAGTTGGTCCCGATGATCGGGTCGCCGCCGATGCCGACGCAGGTGCTCTGGCCGATCTTGGCCCGCGTCAGCAGGTTGACCACCTCGTAGGTGAGGGTCCCACTCCGGGAAACCAGTCCGATCCGCCCAGGTGCGCAGATCGATCCAGGAATGATTCCGACCTTTGCCTCCCCGGGGGTGATGGCGCCGGGGCAATTCGGCCCGATGAGGCGCGCGCCGTGCTCACGCACGAACGGCATGACGCGGGTCATCTCGATGACCGGCACCCCCTCGGTGATGCAGACGACCAGCTTGATACCGGCGTCGACCGCCTCGAAGATGGCCCCAGCCGCGCCCATCGGCGGCACATAGATGACGGCAGTGTTGGCGCCGGCCGCCGCCACCGACTGCGCCACCGTGTCGAACACCGGGACCTTCCCGTCGAAGGTCCGGCCGCCTTTGCCGGGTGTCACTCCCGCCACCACCTTGGTGCCGTATTCGATCATCTGCTTCGTGTGGAACGAGCCGTCGCGCCCCGTGATGCCCTGCACCACGAGCCGAGTGTGGTTTCCGATGAAGATGCTCACGCCGCCTCCCCGACCAAAGCCACCACCTTGGACACGGCCTCATCCATGTCGGAGAGCGCCGTCATGCCGATGCCCTGCAGGATCTTCACCGCTTCTTTTTCGTTGGTGCCCGTCAGGCGCACCACGATCGGTACCTTCACGGGAAACTGCTCGAGCGCGGCCTTGATACCGTTGGCGACATCGTCCGTGCGGGTGATGCCACCAAAGATATTGAAGAGAATCGCGCGGACACTGGGATCCGTGGTGATGATCTTGAGCGCGTTGACCACCTTGTCCGGATTCGAACTGCCGCCGATATCGAGGAAGTTGGCGGGCTCACCTCCGTAGTACTTCACGAGATCCATCGTGGCCATGGCGAGGCCGGCGCCGTTGACGACACACCCGACGTTGCCGTCGAGCTTGATGAAGGTGAGCCCGGCGCGTCGCGCCGCCACCTCGCTCGGATCTTCGGCCGATTCGTCGCGGAGGTCCGCCAGGTGGGGGTGGCGATCGAGCTCATTGTCGTCGATGGACATCTTGGCGTCGAGGGCGAGCACCCGGCCATCCGGGGTCGTGATGAGGGGGTTGATTTCCGCGAGGGAAGCACCGTTCTCGGTAAAGACCTTGTAGAGCCGGTGCATGATGTCGGCGGCCGCCCGCGCCTGCTTGACATCGGTGTAGAGGAAGAACCCCAGGGTCATTGCCTGGTGCGGGAGGAGGCCAAAACGGGGGTCCACCGGGAGGCGCAGGATCTTCTCGGGCGACGTGGCCGCCACTTCCTCGATGTCGATGCCCCCCGCCGGACTCACCATGAAGACCGGGCGCTGGGAGTCACGGTCGAGGATGAGACCCATGTAGGACTCGGACGCGATTTCCTCCGCGGGAACCACCAGCACCTTCTGCACGGTCAGGCCCTTAATCTGCATGCCGAGAATATGGGAAGCGATTTCGGCCGCTTCGGCCGGCGTCTCGGCCAGCTTGACGCCTCCGGCCTTTCCACGACCACCCGCATGGACCTGCGCCTTGATAACGACGGTTCCATCGATGCGTCGGGCGAGGGATTCCACCTCACCGGGGGTCGAGGCCACATCCCCGTCGGGCACCGGAATCCCAGCCGCCTTCAGGAGCGCGCGCGCCTGATACTCATGCAGATTCACAGTCTCTCCTCTACGTGGTTAACAGCACGGAAAGCTACCCGCCCCGGAAGGCGGATACAACCGAGGTCAGGGTGTATCGCGAGTTGCGCCGAGCGCCTGCCGGAGCGCGCCATACGCACGGCCAAATCCCTCCCAATCGCCGGCGCGGATGGCGGAATCGGCTCGATTCATCCAGCGGCGCGCCTCCTCGAGCGGGGTGCTTGGGGCGAAGCCTGGCGGGAGCGGCGCGCCCGCGCCACGCAGGTTGTCCCATGCAGCGCCAAAGGAGCGCCCTGCCCCGACCCGTGTACCCTGCGCCACCGCCACGTACGGCATCTTCACCCGCCCCTCCGCGTCGAATGCATACCAGGGCTGATACGCCAAGGATGTATCGCCCAGCGGGAGTATGCGGTACGGGCCGCGCTCGAACTGCGCCCCGCGCCTGACGATCGAGTCGAGCATCTGCTCGTAGGAAGGGAACCGGTCCCAGATTGCCTGGCTGCCGGACGGGCCTGGCAGGCTCCCCGACTCGCTCAACTGCAGCAGGTCGAGTCGGCGCCCTGACGCGGTCACGCGGCCCACCAACAAGGCGCGCACGCGCCGATCATCTCCACGCTCATAGCCCGTCGCCAGCGCGAATCCTGTCCCCCCCTCCCAGACGACCGTGGGCGGTGCGGGCTCTCCCGGGGGAACGGTGGGTCGCCCGACGAGCGTCCCGGTGCGCCAAGGGCTCGATTCGAGCAGGCTCGACTGGGCCTCGAAGAGGCGGGTCGGGTACGGCGTCATTCGCGCGAGTTCCGCGGGGGTCTCGCTCGTCGGCCGCACGACGCCCTGGCTGATATCGGCCCAGCCGCGGGTGATGAGACCCGCGTCGGGAAGCAGATAGATCGTCGTCGTCCCCGTTACGGCGTCTACCGCACCGAGAAGTCCGGCCTCGAGCGAGCCGAGCGTGCCGATCCGCGTCGACCCGGGGAAGTACTCGCTCCCGAGGTAGCCGTGCGCAGCCCAGATGAGAGCACCCCCAACGATGAGCAGGCGGGGACTCTCCCACGAGGCGAACGGTGCCAGGGCTTCCAGTCGCGCGCGCGGCGAGAGGCGCCAGCGCACCCGCGTCGTCACACCGGAGGCCCCAAACACCCGCGCGGATTGCAGGGACCACGCGAGGACGACGCGGCGTGCCGCCCCGCCGACGAGGAGTCCTCGCGGCCCCGAATCAACCATCAGCCGCGGCGCACCGGGGCGAATGGCAACGGACGGCAAGGTGGTGAATGTGACGAGACCCGGATAGGCCAGGGAGTCACCGGCCCGGTAGGACAGTGGCCCGGAATTGCCGTCGGTCGCGCCGTCCCCGATCGCGAGCACGGCCGCTGGGCCCGTGGGGGGAACACGCAACACAAGCCAGACGGGGACCGTCGCGCCATTCATCGCGATCGTCGTCTGCACCGCGGATTCGAGAGTCTGCGAATCTGCGGTGACCAACCGCCCGATGCTCGCCCGGGACCAGAGCGACGGCACCCCGACTCCCGAGACCGTTGGCGCACGCGCGGCTCGGTCATCGAGCCCCTCCAGGCCGTACGCCAGGCGGTCGAACACGACGCGGTCCTCGGCGGCGGGATGCTCGGTCGTCTCGGTGGTGCCCGCCGGCATCATCCAGGCGAAGATCGAGCCTATGAACAGCACCGCCCAGCCCGC
>SPDF01000082.1 GCA_004525055.1 Gemmatimonadales bacterium
ATCATCTCCGCCAACTGCTGGGCGGACAGCGACTGGCCGGCGGCGGTGGCGGCTACGTCCGCGTGGGCCGAGAAGAGGTCACCGAAATTCGAACAGCCCGCGAGAACGAGCACGCTGGCTGCCAGCACGATCCTGCGCATGATTTCTCCAGTTTAGAAGTTCACGACGAGCCCCTAGGCTCGTACCATTTCGAGCGCGCGCACCAGCGCGGGAAGCAGGGCCTCGCCGCCCAGACGCGTCAACCGCAGGGAGAGCGGCACCGTCCGACGGACATCCGCGGCGAGTTGTACATCGTCGAGTGCCGCCGCCAGGCCCGCCATCCGGGGCGCCGTCCCTGCGCGGAAGGTCACGCGCGCCTCATCGCCCCGAGCCACCACATGCTGCAATCCGAGCCGGGCGCCGACCACACGCAACCGGCTCAGGTTCAAGAGCGTCTCCACCTCAGGCGGGAGGGGTCCGAAACGCTCCCGCAATTCCGCGCCAAGCCCTTGAATGTCGCCAGATGACCCCGCTCGCGCCAGTCGGCGGTAGATGTCGAGCTTGGACTCGTCATCCGACACATACGAGTCCGGGAGACGGGCCGGGGCGTCGAGCACGACCTCCGGAGGAGCAGGGTCCTCCACCCCACCCTTCCCTCGCAGCGACTGCACGGTCTCCTCAAGCCACCGCATGTACAGGTCGAACCCCACGGCATGCGCGTGGCCCGATTGCTCCGCCCCCAGGAGATTCCCTGCCCCGCGCAGTTCCATGTCCTTCAGTGCGATGCGGTAACCAGCCCCAAGGTCGCTGTTGTGTTCCAGGACCTTGAGCCGGTCCTCGGCCACGAGGTCGACCTCATCGGGGGCCAGCAGGTAGCAGTAGGCGCGCCGGTGGCTCCGGCCGACCCTCCCCCGGAGCTGGTAGAGCTGGGCCAGCCCGAAGCGATGGGCATCGTGGACCACCATCGTGTTCGCGTTGGGGACGTCCAGCCCCGACTCCACGATCATCGTCGACACGAGGATGTCGAGCTCGGCCGTGACGAACCGCTGCATGACCGACTCGAGTTGGTCAGCCGGCATCTGCCCATGGGCGACGCCGACCCTCGCACGGGGTGCGAGCGCCCGGACCCGTGCGGCATACGTGTCGATGGTCTCGATCCGGTTATGGACCATGAACACCTGTCCCCCGCGGTCGAGCTCCCGCGCAAACGCCTCCTCGAGCAGGGCATCGTCCCACGGTTCGACGAAGGTCAGGATCGGTGAGCGGTCCCGCGGCGGAGTCTCGATCAGCGTGAGATCCCGCATGCCGGACAGGGAGAGGTGCAGCGTGCGCGGGATGGGCGTGGCCGTCATCGTCAGCACGTCCACCGCCAGGCGAAGCGCCTTGATCCGCTCCTTGTGCTTGACGCCAAATCGGTGCTCCTCGTCGACCACCAGGAGCCCGATATCCTTGAACGTGACATCGGGCGAGAGCAGCCGATGGGTCCCGATGACGACGTCAGTCTCGCCCGAGGCGAGGCGGCCGAGGGCCGCCTTCTGCTCCTTGGCGCTCCGGAACCGGGACAGCACCTCGACCTTCACGGGGAAGTCCGCCATCCGCTCGGTGAAGGTCCGGCCGTGCTGCTCCGCCAGGATCGTCGTCGGGACGAGGATCGCAACCTGCTTCCCGCCCTGCACCGCCTTGAAGGCCGCCCGGACCGCCACCTCCGTCTTTCCATACCCGACGTCGCCGACGAGCAGCCGGTCCATCGGCACCGGCCGCTCCATGTCGCGCCGGACCTCCTCGACGGCCTTCGCCTGGTCGGGTGTGTCTTCGTACAGAAAGCTCGTCTCGAGTTCGCGCTGCCACTTGGTGTCGGGAGGGAAGGCGAATCCCGCATGCACCGTCCGTCGCGCGTAGAGATCGAGGAGCTCCGCGGCCATCAGTCGGATGGCCTGCCGGGTCTTCTCCCTGGTCCGCTTCCAGACGGGACCGCCGAGTCGATGCAGCCTCGGCGGGGGACGATCGCCGTCCTCGCCGGCTGAGCGGTAGCGCTCGAGTTGGTCGAGCCGGTAGAGCGGGACGTTGAGACGGTCGCCGCCCTCGTACTCCACGACCGCGACCTCGAGCAGCCCGCCGCCAACCGTGATCGTATCGATACCCCGGTAGACACCGATGCCGTGGTCGAGGTGGACAACGTAGTCGCCCGCGGCAAGCGCACCGGTCGCGGCGGTGGGAGCGGCCTGTCTGTAGCGTCTCGGCCGGCGGAGTCGACGCGCGCGCCGGAAAATCTCGTGATCGGTGAGCACGCGGAGCGCGGGGAGTACGAAACCACCGTCCAGCGCCCCCACCGCCATGGTGGCGTGCGGTCCGCGATGCCCATCGCTCAACAACTCCTCGAGCCGCTCAAGCTGCCCTTCGTTGTCGCAGAGCAGGAGCGTCGGCTGCCCCCCCGCCAGCAGGGCACGCAGGCGCGGGATCTCCCGGTCGATCCGTTCGGGTGGCAGGAACCCCATCTGCAGGTCGGCGGCATCGTCGCGCAGGAGGATGCGCGCAAAGGCTGCGCGGCGCTCGCGCCAGCGATCCGGTGACTCGTAGAGTTCGCCCCTGCCGGGGACATCCTCTCCCATGCGGCGGGAGAGTTCGAGGTGATGCTCCGCTTCCGACCAGGCGCGGTCGACCTCGTCGGCGTCGGGCCGCTCCGCCTCCTCGATCAACAGCGTATCGGCGGCGAGCAGTTCGAGGAGTGAACTGCGGGTCGGCGGGCCCCGGCCGTCGACCGCCGCCTCCCGCGGGGCCCCTCCGACCGGCAGGATGGTGACCTCGTCGAGGTCATCGAGGGAGCGCTGATTCGTCAGGTCGAACCCACGAAGCGACGCCAGGACGTCGCCCCACCACTCGCACCGCGCCGGCGTGCTCATGCCGAACCCGTAGACATCCACGATGCCGCCCCGCACGCTGAATTCGGCGACTTCGGTCACCGTCGGGACGCGATGGTAGCCCATCGACTCCAGCGCCGAAACCACGGCGGTGAGCCCTGGGGTGTCCGTCCGACCGGGACCCAGTCGAAGTGTCGCCGCCCGGAGCCACGCCGGGACGCTGGTCCGCTCGGCGGAGGCGCGAGCGGTGGTGATGAGGATCCGGATTCGCCCCTCGACCAGCGCCTGCAGCGTTTCGACGCGCTCGCCGGCGATCTCATGATGCGGCTCCTCCTCGCCGAGCCCTTCCCGCTGCGGATAGAGCGCGGTCGCGGCATCGGTCAGCCGTTGGAGGTCGCTGAGCCAGCGTTCCGCCTCTGCCGGCGTCGTGGCCATCACGGTGAAGAGGCGATCGGGGAATCGACGGGCGAGCCACGCCACGAGCGCAGCGCCACTGGAACCGGGTAACCCGCCGAGGGCGAGGCGACCGCCTCGGCCCGGCAGGCGGGTCGCCAATTCAATCGCCGTCGGCGTTCGATCGAGGGTGTCGAGGAGGAGCGAGAAGGTCACGAGGCCCGCCGCTGGAAGCTGGCGAGGAGCATCTCAGCGAGCCCCAGCAACAATGCGAGCCACAGGAGTGGTCCACGCAGGTGCCCGCGCGCTCCCGCCGCGAACGACGCCTCGCCGATCCGGGCAAGGGGCGCCAGGCGCACACCGGGCCAGAGCGCTTCGATCTGCGAGCGGGAGGCAGTCGCCAACTCCGATTCCCGGGGGTCGAGATTCACGGCCAGGGCGCCGAGCGTATCGGTTCCTGACAGGAGCAGGTAGATGCCTGTCGCCGGGGGGCGCCAGGCGGCACCCCCTTCCACGCGCCACAGCCGGCCGTCTCGAGTGATCTGGTCCACGCCGTCGGGCAGCTGCACCGGGGCGCCCGGCGTGCCGGTCAACAGCGCTTGCTCACCCCGGACGAGTCGATTCGCGAGCGCATCAACGAAGGGCACGAACGCCGCCGAGGTGGGCAATCCGGTCCAGGCCGGTTCGAGCCGGCTGCCCAGGAGCACCACCTCCCCTGCCCGGACGATCCACGGCTCACCCCCGACCGTCACCTCGACTCCGCGCGCTGCGCCCCCGACGTAGGACAACTGGAGCCGGCGCCCGACCCCGACGGCGGGCAGGAGCATTCCGCTGTCGCTCATCTGGTCCCGGACCACGGGACCGCCAAAGCGCCAAGGCACCCCACGGCGCTCCAACGCCCGGTTGAGCGACCCGAGTTCCGCGAGATCCTCCGGCGGTTCCACCACTGAGGCCCCGGGGCCCAGCCATCCGAGGGTCACGTCGCTCCCTTCCCGCAGCCTCCCCCCATCCCGGAGCGTCACAGCAGCGGCTGCGAGATAGGCGTCGGAGGGGTCCCACTGGGCCATGGCCAAGGGGAGCACCCGCACAAGAGTGCTGCGGCGATCATCAGCCCTGAACTCATCGGGGTCGAGTTCGGCGGTGAGCGGCCACCACCCCGGGGTGCCGGCTGGCAAGGTGGCCTCGATGATCGGGCCAACGGTCCCCAGCTGAGGGCGGTCCGCTCGGTTCCCGAGTCGGACGGCCATCGGTGAGGTACGGCCCGAATCGCCGACGAGGCGCACCCGGACGCGGTTATCGCCGAGGGACCATGGCTGCGGCCCGGGGTCAAGGATGGCAACGCCGACGTTCGCCGGGGGGGTGACGTCAGGGAGACCGACCAGGATCGGCACCCCGACCGTTGCCCCGGAGAGCGCACTCTGCTGCAAGTCCGAGAGCACCACGACTTCCGGCACCCGCGCGTCGTTTGCGAGGATGTCTCGCGCCTGCGCGAGGGCGACGCCGAGGTCGAGTCGAATCTCGGAAGGGGCCAGGGAATCGATGGCGGTCCGGAGCACCCCCACAGAGGCGCGCCGGGCCAGTCCATCGGCTGTCACCAACCAGACCGCATCCTCTGCCGTCGCCTTCTCGAGTACCGCGTCCGCGGCCTGGCGGAGCCGGTCGAGCATTGGCGTCCCGTCGGTAACGGCGCCGCTGCTCGGAGAATTGTCGAGCACGAGCACCATGGCGGCCGGAGCGTGTCCCGAGAGCCCATCCCGGGCAACCGTCGGACCCGCCGCGGCAAGGAGCAGCGCCAGCATCAGGAGTGTGCGAACGACGAGGAGCAGCCAATGCTGAAGCTTCAGCCGACGGCGGTGATCGCGCGTGACCTGCTCCAGGTATCGGACCGCCGGAAAGGGCACGGTCGGCGGTTGCCGGCGCGCCACCAGATGGAGGATGATCGGCAGTGTCGCGAGGGGGAGCGCCCACAGCCAGAGCGGACTGAGGAACCCAATCATGCGATGCCGCCCGGCCGCACCAGTGCTTCACGCAGCGCCCGGCCGAACGGCAGGTCTGTTCGGATGGCGTGATACCGGATTCCCTCGCGTCGCAGGGCCAGGCGCCAGTCGGCGATCGCCTCGCGGACGGTCTTGCGATACACCTCGGCCCAGTCCCGTGGCCGGAGCACGACGGCCGCCGACGTTTCCGGGTCCTCGAACCGCACTTCCGCCGGGCCGTCCAGCTCGAGTTCTCCCGGGTCCAGCACGTGGAGGACCAGCACCGAGTGGCCGCGGTGCCGCAGGAACTTGAGTGCGTGCAGCGCGGGTGCGCGATCGAGCAGGAGATCAGAGATGAACACCACGAGACCGCGGCGGCGGAGCCGCTCGACCACCCCGCGGAGTGCCGGCGCGGCAGCCGTCATGTGCCCGGGCTGCAGGCTGCCGAGTGCCACGGCGAGTCGCATCCAGTGGGCTCGGCTCACGCGCGGCGGGAGTGTCAAGCGCACGGTGTCGTCGAACGCCACCAATCCGGTCGCATCCCGCTGGCGGAGGAGGACGAGCGCGAGGGCTGCGCTGAGGCGTCGGGCGTACTCGAATTTGGTGAGTCGGGATTCGGGCGCACCCGTCCAGTCCATCGACCGGCTGGCATCGAGCACGATCATCGCGCGGAGATTGGTCTCCTCCTCGAACTGTTTGACATACAGCCGGTCCTTTCGACCGAGGAGCTTCCAGTCCACGTACCGCAATTCGTCGCCGGGCTGGTACATCCGGTGTTCGGCAAATTCGACGGAGAAACCGCGGCGGGGAGAGCGGTGAAGGCCTGCCAGAAACCCCTCCACGAGCCCTTCGGTCACGACCTCAATGCCGCCGAGGCGGGAGACCTCGAAGGGGTCAAGCAGGTCGAGCCGGGCGGCGCCGTGGGTGGTGGCCATTCGGGCGGCAACGTACCGGGGAGTGACGCGCGAAGTCAACGCGGCCTCGGGCTGTACCCCGGAGGGGACATCGACAGGCGGGAGGGGTGGCGCGCAAGGTGGTGCAAGTACTTGTGCAGAATGATATTATGAGCCGGTCGAAGGGTGGCACACTCCCTGCTGGCTTGTGGAGGTCTCGACGTGGTTGTCCTCCAGGAGGTTTCGTGCTGGTTCCCCTGTTGGTCTTTTCGCTTTACGCGGTCCAAACTCCGGCGCCCACCCCGGCAGCGAAGCCACCGCGTGCGGCACAGGCCCCGAAACAACGGCAGGACCCGGCCAAGGCGGCACCGAAGCGAACCCAACAGCCAACGCCAAAGACGACCCCCAAACAGTCGCCGAATTCCGCATCTCCCTCCCGGCCCAAGCAGGTGTCTCCGGGCCGTCCTTCGAGTGGCAGTGCGGGACGGGCCCGGCCGTCGGCGCCCCGGGCGAGTCCGAGTCAGCCCCGATCGACGCCGAGGGCCACCGGCGAACCGAAGCTCAAGCGCCGGAAGCCCTGAAACTCCCACAGCACTCAGGCCGTAGCGACACAGGGCCCGGCAGGCGCACGTTGCCTGCCGGGCTGTTCGATATTCCCGACTGACTGACTCACCTATTGACCGAGACCACGCATGCGACATCTGCTCACACTCGCCC
>SPDF01000182.1 GCA_004525055.1 Gemmatimonadales bacterium
GATGCTGACATTGAAAAAAAGCACGAACAGCGGCAGAGCCACCGCCTCGACCACCCCGACGAAGGCGAGGTTGGCGAGCAGTTTGCCCACATAGAGGGCGCTCCGCGGCACCGGCGCCAGCAGGATGCCGTCGAGCGCGGCATTCTCGCGCTCGACGTAGAACGCCCGGTTGAGTGCGATCACCGCGCCGAACGCGAAGGTGACCCATAGGACGCTCGGCGCGAGGTCCACGGCGGCGATGGCGGTGGGGTCGCGAGCGAAATTGAACACGACCAGCACCAGCGCGGAAAAGACGATGGCAGACAGCAGCGCGGTGCGGCTGCGCAGCTCGAGCCGGATATCCTTGCCCGCAATGGCGAACGCCAGCCTCATGAACTCAACCATGGACCAGCTCGGCGTAGCGGGCGTGAAAGGCCGTGAGGTCGGCCGGACGTTCCCCTTCCAGCGCCCAGCGCCCTCCGGCCAGCACCGCCACATGCGTCGCCAGGTCCCACGCTTCGGCGAGGTGGTGGCTGACCAGCACCAGCGCCCGGCCGCGCGCGAGTTGCGAAGCGAGCAACGCCCGAAATCGGTCAGCCGAGAGGGCATCAAGACCAGTGAACGGTTCGTCGAGCAGGAGGATGTCGGGTTGATGCAGGAGCGCACGCGCAATGGCGGCGCGCTGCAGGAGTCCACGGCTCAGGTGGCGGACGGGGGTGTTGGCACGCGCAGAAAGTCCCACCTCGTCGAGCGCCACGCGGGCGGCGGCGGCGCCATCGGGCAGGCCGTACAGCTTGGCGGTGAAGAGCAAGTTTTCCGTCGGGGTGAGGTCGTCGTAGAGAAAGGTATGGTGCGACAGCAACCCGATGGCGCGTCGGGGCGCCGGGTCGTCGCGGGTCAAGCGCTGCCCGCGGATGTGCACTTCACCGGCGCTGGGCCGCATGAGCCCGGCGAGCAACCGGAGCAGCGTCGTCTTGCCGGCGCCGTTCGGGCCTGCCACGGCCAGGAGTTCTCCCGAGCGGACGTCGAGGTCCACCCCGCGCAGCACCTTCAAGGCCCCGAACGCACGAACCAGTCCGCGCGCCGAGAGGAGGGGAGGGTCAGCCGGCTCGGTCAATGGCCGCGCCGAGTTCGTCGAGATCGAAGGGCTTGATCAGGTAGGCGCTATGCGAGAGATCCAGCACGCGGAGTTGTGGCTCCACACTCAGATAGGCCGTCGTGATGACGACGGGAACATCGGGATGGATCTCCCGGATCCGCCGGAGGAGATCCACGCCATCAGTGTCGGGGAGGCGCATGTCGAGCACGACGACGTCCGGCGGTTCCTCCGCAAACCGCGCCAGCGCTTCCGCCCCGGACGACGCGAACGCCATAGCGTAGCGCGGGCGGAAGAAGCGTTCGTAGCTGATGCGCAGGGCGGGCTCATCCTCGATGAACAGCACCCGGCGCGGTGTGCGCTGATCGGTCATTACCCCGCCCGGAAGGCCCGGATCGCCCACCGGAGCGGCGGACGTCTACGGAGTATAAGACTAGACCTGCTTCGGTTCCAGTTCAAAGAGGTCGTCGAGCTTCGTGAGCATGAGCAGGAAGCGAAGCTCCTCGCTCGCAGAGCGAAGAGTGACGCGCTGGCGCCGTTCACCGGCGCGGCGCTGGACCAGCATCAGCGCGCCCAGGCCTGCCGAGTCCACGTGACGGGTGGCGCTCAGGTCGATGACGAGACGACTCTCGCCCTCGGGCATCTCCTCGAGGACGCCTACGGCGGCCTGTCGAAAGGTGGCGCGGGTATCGAGTCCAAGCGAGGCCGGTGCGGTCAATTCTCGGATAATCTGGGTCTCGGGCACCATACGGTGTTCTCCCTGGCCCGACATAAGCAAAGCGTGGTCGTTTCGCCACGCCAACCGGCCGAAACGCCACGCTCATCGAGTCGCGTGCATTCCACCTTCGGCACCGAGCTATCTCATCCACCAGGGACGAGACCTCCAGTTTTGCGGCCCCGGATCGCTCCGGGTGTGCTATTATCGGGCGGATCAGTTGTATTCTTCCGGGGGGCACGATGCCTCCCGCCACTGGAAAAGGCGAAATTGGTGCCATCGCTCTAACACGTTGTCAATTCATCGGTTGCGGAGAGACTGCAAGGCCTTTCAGCAACGTTGTCTCCCGCACTCCGCCATCCCCGCGGCCTCCCTGCAAGGGCCGCCGACCTGCTTGGACTCGACTCGACCGGAGGCACTCCACCCATGGCCGACCAACTCGACACCCTTCTCTCCGAAGAGCGGCGCTTCCCTCCTCCACCCGATTTCGCCGCCCGCGCGATCGGCACACCGGCGCTCTACGAGGCGGCCTCCCAGGACCGACTGGCCTTCTGGGAAGAGCAGGCCCGTGCGCTCGACTGGATGACGCCCTGGAAGAGTGTCCTGCAATGGGCCCCTCCCCACGCCCGCTGGTTCGACGGGGGGCAGCTGAACGTCGCGGCCAATTGCCTTGATCGCCACCTGAACGGTCCGCGGCGCAACAAGGCCGCGATCATCTGGGAGGGTGAGCCGGGCGACCGCCGGGTCTACACCTACTGGGCCCTGGCACGCGAGGTGGGCCGGGCCGCCAACGCGCTCAAGCGGCTGGGCGTTCGCAAGGGAGACCGGGTGGCGATCTATCTGCCGATGGTTCCCGAGGCCGCCATCGCGATGCTGGCCTGCGCGCGGGTTGGGGCGGTGCATTCGGTCGTGTTTGGCGGCTTTTCCGCCGAGTCGCTACGCGACCGGATCAATGACGCCACCGCCACCGTCCTCATCACCGCTGACGGCGGCTACCGGCGGGGTCAGGTCTTGCCACTCAAACGGATCGCCGACGAGGCGGTGGCGGACTGCCCCAGTATTGAGCACGTGGTGGTCGTCCGCCGACGCCCGGCCGGCGAAGGCGACGAATCGTTCGCCGAGATGACCGAGGGCCGCGACCACTGGTGGCACCGCCTGCTCGATAAGGAGAGCGCCGACTGTCCCCCGGAGGTGATGGACGCCGAGGACCTGCTGTTCATCCTCTATACCTCGGGGACCACCGGCAAGCCGAAGGGCATCGTGCACACGACCGGAGGCTACCTCACCCAGGTGACGGCCACCACGAAGTACGTCTTCGACCTTCGGGAGGAGGACATCTTCTGGTGCACCGCCGATGTGGGTTGGGTGACCGGCCATTCGTATGTGGTGTACGGCCCGCTCGCCAACGGCGCCACCGTCCTGATGTACGAGGGTGCGCCCGACTGGCCGGAGCGGGATCGCTTCTGGAAGATTGTGGCGCGCCACGGGGTGACGGTGTTCTACACCGCACCCACCGCCATCCGGGCGTTCATGAAGTGGGGAACGTCACATCCTGCGGCGCACGACCTGTCGACGTTGCGGCTCCTCGGCACCGTCGGCGAACCGATCAACCCCGAGGCGTGGATGTGGTACCACGAGCACATCGGGCACGGGCACTGCCCGATCGTGGACACCTGGTGGCAAACCGAAACCGGCGGCATCATGATCACCGCCCTGCCGGGCGTCACGACCACCAAGCCCGGCTCCGCGACCACGCCGTTTCCGGGCATTTCAGTCGAACTGGTGGACACGACCGGCAAGGCGATGGCCAAGGGGGGTGGGTTCCTGACCCTGACCGAGCCGTGGCCCGGGATGCTCCGGACCATTTACGGCGACGACGCCCGCTTTCGCGAGACCTACTGGAGCCGATTCCCAGGCCGCTACTTCGCCGGCGACGGGGCCAAGGTGGACGACGAGGGCTACTGGTGGCTCCTGGGCCGCGTGGACGATGTGCTGAACGTGGCGGGACATCGCATCGGCACCATGGAGGTGGAGAGCGCGCTGGTGGACCACCCGAGCGTCGCCGAGGCCGCGGTCGTCGGCAAGGCGCATGAGCTCAAGGGGCAGGCCATCGCCGCGTTCGTCACGGTCAAGGAAGGGGTCACGGCGTCGGCGGAGTTGCGCGACGACCTCCGGGAGCACGTAGCGCGGAAAATCGGCGCCATCGCGAAACCCGACGACATCCTCTTCTCCGCGGACCTGCCGAAGACCCGCAGCGGGAAGATCATGCGCCGGTTGTTAAAGGACATCGCCGAGGGGCGGGCCTTGGGCGACACGACGACATTGGCGGACCCGAACGTCGTCGCGCGGCTGAAGGAGATGTACGAAGACAAGGAGTAAATTGGCGGGGATGCGGGGAAGCGGGGAAGAGCCCTCCCCGCATCCCCGCTTGCACGCCTCCACCCTATATCTGGATCTGTGCTCCCAGCTCCACGACTCGATTGGGTGGCAGCCCGAAGAACGCGGCGGCAGACTGCGCGTTTCGCGTCATGATGATGAAGAGCTTCCGGCGCCAATAGGGCATGGGCCGGGGGTCGCCGGGGAGCTGCTTGGGGAGCTTGCCCCGCGGGGTGGCGATCAACGTCTCCCGCCCCAGGAAGAACGACGTCTGCGTCAGGAAGACGGGCTCCGGCGAACCCGGGATACTCGACTCACCGAGTTGCGTCAGAAACGTCGGCACGTCC
>SPDF01000236.1 GCA_004525055.1 Gemmatimonadales bacterium
ACCCGGTGCAGCGCCCCATCTTAGACCCTTGGCTCCGTACCACGATCTGGACAGGCGGTAGGCATGGCACGAGCGATCCAACCCAAGCTGCGATCACTGCTGGCGCTGACCCTATTGGGGTCGACGGCGACGGGGTCCCTTGCGGCGCAGGCATCGCTCAACCCCACCGTGGCACCGCGCGCCGCCGAGCTCGCCCGCAACGGGCAGCGGGGCATCAGCACCGAGATGCTGAGCCAGTACTTGGCCACCTCCCCCGACGACGGGTCGGCCTGGATTCAGCTCGGCCGGTTCTACCTCCTCGACATTCGCGACTGGCACCTCTCCGGCCACCCGGCCGACTCCCCCGGGCCCCTCTATATCGATTTCGGCTCCGCCGCCCTGGACCAGGCTGTCCGGCTCCGCGGGGATTCAGGGGTCATCCTCCGCCAGATGCTCGAAGTAGAGCGGGCGTGGGATGTGATCGAGCAGCAGGGCTACGACGTCCTCCGTCGCTGGACCGTGCCGGCCGATGTGGCTCCACTCCCGGACTTCATTTCGGAACTCGGCGCCAATCTCCTGAGCAGCTGCCCGACATCCGGGGTCATGGCGACCGGCAGCGACCTGGAGACCGTCGCCATCTTCTCGGTCGTGGCGGCTGCGGGACAGGCGGCCAGCGTGGTGATCGTCGTCCCGTCGTTCTATGCGACCGACGCACGGTATCGCAATCGGATCGCCACGGCCCTCGGCACTGACTCCGCATGGTCGGTCCAGCGGGCGCTGGCGTCTGTCGCCCAGCGCCGGCCCGTCTGCCTGACGCCGCTGGCCGATCGTACCTTGCTCGCGCTCCCCGATCTGCGGCCGATGCGCTTCGTGCTGGTGTCGGGACCCGGCACCACGACGAGCGATCGCGTCGTGACGGTGACCGACCTTGCCCGTGCCGACCGTCAAGGGAACTCCTCCTGGCTCCGAGAAGTTCACGCCGTCTACACCGCTGCCGCCGGGTTTAATCCGCGTCTCTGCGATGGCCCGCTGGCGCTCCTTGGAGACACGCAGATCGCCGCCTGCCGCCGCTAGGCTCCTGCCTCAGCGACCCGCCGTCCGCCATCCCACGCCTATGACACCTGTCACGAGAGTGCTCGTCGCGAACCGCGGCGAAATCGCGCTGCGCATCATTCGCGCCTGCCACGAGGAAGGCCTCGAAGCTGTGGCCGTCTATTCCGCGGCTGATCGCCTGAGCCCGCATGTGCGCGCCTCCGACCTGGCCGTCGAGATCGGGCCGGCCGCGCCCTCCGAGAGCTACCTCCGCATTGACCGCCTCCTCGAGGTGGCGCGCGAAACAGGCGCGCAGGCGATCCACCCGGGCTATGGGTTCCTCGCGGAACGAGCCGCCTTTGCCGAAGCGGTGGAAGCGGCGGGGCTGGTGTTCATCGGGCCGCCCTCCACCGCCATCCGAGCCATGGGCGACAAGACCGAGGCGCGGCGACGGATGCGGGCGGCAGGGGTCCCGGTCGTGCCGGGCGCAGACGCGCCGATAACGGAACTCGCCACTGCCCTCGAGCTTGCCCGCGAAATGGGATACCCCGTGATGGTGAAGGCGGTGGCTGGCGGGGGCGGGAAGGGAATGCGTGTGGTGCATGCCCTGGAAGACCTCGAGGGAGCGCTGGCCACCGCGGCCTCGGAGGCGCTCAAGGCGTTCGGCGACTCCGCAGTGTACATCGAGAAGTTGATTGAAAGGCCGCGCCACGTGGAAATCCAGGTGCTGGCCGACGCGACCCGGACGGTGCACCTGGGTGAGCGGGAATGCTCGGTACAGCGGCGCCATCAGAAGGTGGTCGAGGAGGCGCCCTCGGTTGCCGTCGACGCGGCGCTGCGCGCACGGATGGGTGACGCCGCGGTGGCCGCCGCGAAGGCCGTGGGGTACAGGAGCGCCGGCACCTGCGAGTTTCTGCTTGCCGCCGACGGGTCGTTCTACTTCCTGGAGATGAACACCCGCATCCAGGTGGAGCACCCCGTCACGGAGCTGGTGTACGGGATCGACCTGGTGCGACAACAGCTGCGCATCGCCCGCGGGCTCCCGATGCAGGTCCCCGAGGGGCCGCGTACCCCGAACGGCTGGGCGCTCGAATGCCGGATCACCAGCGAGGACCCCGGGAACGGTTGGATGCCGTCGACCGGACGCATCGAGTTTCTCCGCGTGCCCGCTGGACCGGGGGTGCGGTGGGACAGTGGCGTCGAGATCGGTAACGAGGTCACGCTGTACTACGACTCCATGGTGGCCAAGCTCATTGTCTGGGGGCGGGATCGTGACAACGCGCTCCGCCGAATGGTGCGTGCGCTCGATGAACTCGTCATCGTGGGCATCGCGACGAACCAGGGATTCCAGCGGCGCCTTATCACCGACCCCGCCTTCGTGGCGGGCGATATCGACATCCAGTTCCTCGACCGCCGCCCAGATCTGGCCGGGGCTCCGCCTGGCGCGGCCCTGACCCGGGCGGCCGCCATCGCTGCCGCGCTGGCCGAGGACGCCGCGCGGCACGCCCGGAAGCCGGCGATCGCCGAATCGGGGGATGCCCGCACCGCCTGGCTCAACGCGGCACGAAGCGAGGGTCTCCGCTGAGCGGGGACGCGGGCGCACCGGTGCGGATCCTCCGGATCGCCAGCGGCGGTGACGGAGTGGGGGCGCTGCAGGATGGACGCACGGTGTTCGTGCCACGGACGGCGGCTGGTGATCTCGTCACGCTCAAGCGCGTCAAGCTGGCCAAGACGTTTGCGCGCGCCGAGGTGGACCTGATTGTGGAGCCGTCGCCCGACCGGATCGAGCCGGCCTGCCCACACTACGTGCGAGACCAGTGCGGCGGCTGCCAATTGCAGCATCTCTCACTCCCGGCGCAACTCGCGGCGAAGCGAACCATGGTGGGTGAGGCGCTTCGCCGCATCGGCAAGCTGGAAGTGGAAGATCCCGAGATCGAGCAGGCGGCCGCGGCCTGGGCGTACCGAAACAAGGTGACGCTGGCTGTCACCGACGCGGGCCGCCGGATCGGCTTCCACCGGCAGGGTCGAGCGGGAGAGATCTTCGATCTCGAACGGTGCCTGATCGCGGACCCCGCGCTGATGGATCTCTGGACCACGGTCCGGGAGCACCGCGCCCTGCTCCCCGACAACGTTGAGCAAATCACTCTGCGTCGCGACGGTGAGGGCGGGCTCCACCTGACGGCCCGGGTGCGCGGTCAGACGGTCTGGCGCTCGGCAACGCTGCTCCACGTGGCGCTTGTGCGGCGTGGTGTGCCGGCGGTGCTCTGGTGGGTGCCCGAAGAAGGCGCCCCGCGCGCGGTTGCAGGCGCCCCGGAACCCTACCCCGCCACCGTGTTCGAACAGGTGCACCCGGCGATGGGTGACCGGGTGCGGGCCTGGGCCCTCGACCAACTCGGGACCTGGGAAGGCATGACGGCCTGGGATCTCTATTCCGGAGTGGGGGAGACCTCGGTGATGCTGCTGGCAGGAGGCGCGACCGTGGAAAGCGTGGAGGCCGATGCGCGAGCCGTCATCGAAGCGACCCGTCGCGGGCCGGATGAGGGGATTCGGAGGCATGCGGGCCGGGCGGAGGAG
>SPDF01000059.1 GCA_004525055.1 Gemmatimonadales bacterium
GCGTAGTCGAGGGCCGCGGCAACTTCAGAGGCAATCCGCACCGCATCGGCCACCGGGAGCTGCTTTTCGCGGCTGATCCGGTCGCGCACCGTCTCCCCCTCGACATACGGCATCACATAGAAGAGGAAGCTGTCGGCCTCGCCGCTGTCGAAGAGCGGCAGGATATGCGGGTGCTGGAGGTTGGCGGTAGTGGTGATTTCAGTGAGGAACCGTTCGGCGCCAATGACCGCCGCCAATTCGGGACGCAGCACCTTGACCGCCACTTGGCGGTTGTGCTTGATGTCCTGGGCCAGATAGACGGTGGCCATGCCGCCCTCGCCCAGCTCGCGCTCGAGCCGGTAGCGGTCGGAGAGGGCCTCGGTGAGGCGGGGCAGTGCGTCAGTCATTAGGTACTCCGGACAAGCATTTTGTCATTGCGAGGCCACGGAGTGGCCGAAGCAATCTGGCTTGAGATTGCTTCGTCGGCCCCTGTCGGGGGCCTCCTCGCAATGACAGAAAGAATCAGATGAACATCTTCGCGCCTCCGCGTGAACTGCCTTTAACGCAAAGACGCGAAGAGACGCAAAGAAACCTGGACCCCGACTTTCGCCGGGGTGACGGCCGGGGATCTTTCGCTCACATCAGAATACGGTCAAAGCGAGGCGAGGGCCAGCGTCATCTTCCCGCCATCAACCCCTTGAGGTTCTGCAGGTACACCACCTCGGCCTGCTGCCCCGGCGTACCTTGCCGGACAAAGACAAACGACTTCCCGTCTGGGAAGACGTCGTAGTTCCGGTGCGGGGTGGAGAACTCGTACCGGCCGACGCTGAACAACTCGGTACGCGACTGCACCCGTCCGCCCACGATCGCGGCCGATACCAGTTTCGGTTCCGCGCCACCCCCCGCCCGGTAGAACAGCTCCTTCCCGTCGCGCGACCAGGTCGGTTCCGTCCCTCCGTTCGGCGATACCTGCACCTTGGAGCCCAGGCCGGGCCAGGCGCGGAGATACACCTCCATCCGGCCCGATTCATCCGACTGGTAGGCGAGCCACCCTTCGTCGGGGGAGAGCGCGGGCCATCCCTCGGAATAGCGTGTCCCCAGCAGAGTGTCGAGTGACCCCGCACCATCGAGCGGGACCGACACGATGTCGAAGGCCGAGCCCTCGATGACGACGCCGATGCCGGTGCGCTGGTCGCGCGTGATGGAGTGAATTGATAGCTGTTCTGGTCCCATGAAGACCGAATCCGCCCGTCCACCCTTGTCGAACTTGCGACCGTACTCGCCAATGATCCCGTGCCGGACCACGGCGAAGATCAGGCCGCTCCCGTCGGGCCACCACTCGGCGTCGTGCGCGGTAGAGTCGAAGCCGAAGCGGGTAAGGATGGAATCGGCGATGTCGAAGAGCCAGACGTCCCGCTCCTGGTCGGTGAAGTCCAGCGAGATGCGCCGGCCATCGGGCGAAACCCGCGGGTTGTGGTAGGCTCGGTCCGTGCCGAGCAGCACGGTGGACTGACCGGACCGCGACACGCGCGCGACTGCACGCGACTGGGTCGGGACGTAGGCCAGCCCGCCGGGCGCCACCGTCACTGGGGGTACGAATCCAAGAACGGACAGGGTGGTGCCGCCCAACGGCACTCCCGGGCCTACCGGCTTCTTGTCGCTCAGATCCCAGGGGGCGCCGAAGAGGGTTCCGTCGGGAAGGACCCAGACGAGCATGCCGTCGGCGTAGCCGGCCCAGGACACGGTCGCGTCGAGTACCGTCACCCGTCGTCCCGTGGCGGGGTCCACGGCCACGACCGGTCCATTCGGTGGACTCCGCCAGTACCGGGCGAGCACCCAGCCGTCGGGGAGCACCTGGTCGAGAGCCCAGCTGGTGTTGCCGGTGAAGGAGTCGGGCACGGCGAACTGCGTCAGCGCACCGTTGGGGGCGAGGGTGGCGAGGTCGCCCTGGGCGGCCACGATGAACTGGTCGGGGCCGACGAATTCGATCCCGGTGAGCCCGGCCCCGCTCTCCAGCGGAATGGCAATGGATGCGCCGCCACCGACGGGAATCTTGCGCGCCCCGCCGTTGGCGCCGATGAAGGCGATGGTCTGGCCGTCGGGGGAAAAGCTGATGGAGAAGGCGTCGTCGGTCCCCTCGATGCGCCGCGCCTGCAGGCCGTCGAGCGGGCGGGTGTAGATGGCGAGCCGATCGCCCTGCCCGATAATGTAGGCCAGCGTCCGGCCATCAGGCGAGAGGCGGAGGGCAATGGGTGGTGACTCGGCGGGCACCGGCACCGAAAGCCGGAGCGACGGCACCGGGGTCGGGCGAGCCAGCACCTTGGCGCCGATGCCGAGGCCGGCCGCCAGCGCGACGGCGGCGAGCACCCAGGGGCCGACCGTCGCGAGCGAACCGCGAGGCTTCGCGGTGGCGGGCATTGCGACGGTCGCCGAGGAGGTGTACTGCCGGTCGGCCAGCGCCTCCGCAAATTCCGCCGCGGTCTTGAACCGGTCGGCCGGCAGCTTCTGCAGCGACGTCAGGACGGCGGCCTCGATGTGCAGCGGGATGGTGCTGCGCTGCGGCACCATCGGCCGCGGATTCTCGGTGACGACCCGCGCCACGATGGCCTGCGCAGTGCTGCCGGTGAACGGCGGATCGCCGGTCAGCATCTCGTAGAGCACGCAGCCGAGCGCGTACACGTCGGAGCGCGCGGTAATCTCCCGCTCCCCCATCGCCTGCTCGGGGCTCATGTAGTGCGGCGTGCCCAGCGACATGCCGGTCTCGGTCATCCGGGTGCCGGCGGAGCTCACGGCGAGCGCGATGCCGAAGTCGGCCACCAGCGCGGAGCCGTCGTGCAGCAGGATGTTCTCGGGCTTGATGTCGCGGTGGATGACGCCGTGGCGGTGGGCGTAGTCGAGCGCCGCCGCCACCTCGGTGGTGATGCGGACCGCGTCATCCACCGGGAGCTGCTTCTCCCGGCTGATCCGGTCCCGCACCGTCTCGCCTTCCACATACGGCATCACGTAGAAGAGGAAGCCGTCGGCCTCGCCGCTGTCGAAGAGCGGGAGAATGTGCGGGTGCTGGAGGTTGGCGGTGGTGGTGATCTCGGAGAGGAACCGCTCGGCGCCGATGACCGCGGCGAGCTCGGGCCGCAGCACCTTGATGGCGACGCGGCGGTTGTGCTTGACGTCCTGTGCGAGGTACACGGTGGCCATGCCGCCCTGGCCGAGCTCGCTCTCGATGCGGTAGCGGTCGGCGAGCGCCTCGGTCAGGCGGGGAAGCGGAGAACTGCTCACTTGCCACCCACCTTCGCCTTGACCTCGTCGAACCAGTTCTCGACCAGGATGAAGGTGGTTTGCGCCTCGCTGCCGGCGGTCACCTGGCGCGCCATGATGAACCGCTTGTCATCCGGGGACACGTCGAACGGTGTGTACCACTCGGCGTTACTGAGGAACAGGCCATTCCCGAGCGTGAAGAGCCTGGAGCGCGCACCGAGCTGGGAGGGACCGGCGGCGGGTACCGCCACCACCATCATGTTGCGCTCGGCGTCCACGTAGAAGAGCTCCCGGCCGCTGTGGGCCCAGAGCGGGGCCTGCGCGCCGTTGGTTGACACCTGCCACTTCCCGTCGTCGACGTTGGGAAAGGGGCGGATGTACACCTCGTTCCGTCCGGTTTCGTCGGAGGTGTAGGCCAGCCACTTCCCGTCCGGCGAAAGCGCCGGGGCCGACTCGTCGGCATTCGAGCTGGAGAGCAGTTCCACCGGGGCGCTGTCCACTCCGGGGCGGAAGGTGAGGATGTTGCGCAGCTTGTTGGTCGCGCTGTTGCCGCCGACCCGGAGCAGGAGCCACTGGCCGTCCTTGGACCAGGAGCCGTCGAGCAGATTCAGCCCCGGGGTGTCGAGGACCACTTCCTCCTTGCCGGTTCCGTTGGCGGCGCGCTGGCGCAGGCTGCTGGCGCCGTCCACGATGTAGGTGACGGATTTACCGTCCGGCGTCCACCGCGGGCGCTCCTCGCTGGTGGAGTCGAAGGTGAGCCGCGAGAGCGGCCCGGCCGGCAGCTCCTTGATCCAGATGTCGTCGCCGGAGTTGGTGTTGAGCCCGATGGCGATCCGCCGGCCGTCGGGGGAAAGCGACCACCCGACGTTTCCGTTGGAGATGGAGAGCCGGAAGTTCCAGCTCGAATCGACGACTGTCTCCCGTCCGGTCCGGTCCACCCACACCAGCTCGTGGACTCCGAACTGCGCGCCGCCGGCACCCGCCTGCATGATGAGGGTCCCGGTCGTACTGAAGGCGAGGTTCGGGATGATGCCGGAGCGGAGCGACAGGTTCTCCAGGACCGGCACGGGGGTGCTGCGCACCTCGAGGGTCTTGAGGTCGAACGGCGCGGCGAACATCCCTCCGTCGGCGCGCACATACGCGATCTGCCCGGTGGGGAGGTACCAGCCCTGCCGCGCCTCGGGAAAGAGCTGCCGCGTCGCACCGGATGTCAGGTCCAGCACCCAGAGGCTGGATCCCCGGCAGAGATTGACGCACAGGGTGAAGATGGCCCCCCGCGCCCCAGGGAGCGGCGCCAGGAAGAAGGGCCCCCCTCCCGTGCTGTCAGGCCGCCAGACAATCGTTACGGCTCCACCGGCGTCGGACACCCGTCCGAGGGCAAGACCGACCCGGGTATAGAGCAGGGTCCCGTCGTCGAGCCAGGCGGGGGAGGCTCCCCACGATGAATCGGACAGGGTAATCGCCGCCCCCCCGCCGATCGGGATCTTCTTTAGCTGGTTGGCCTGGGAGAATGCGATCCACTGCCCGTCGGGCGACACCACCGGCGCCCCCGGACTCAAGGTGCCTGCGAGCGGCACGGCGGTGTACTGGGATCGGTCCTTCACCCAGAGCTGTCCCTGGCCGTCATCGGACGGCCCCTCGTAGACCAGGCGCGAGCCATCGGGAGAGATGGCAACCGCCCCGTTCGGGGCCTGACCCTCTGGAAACCCGAGTCCGTAGCGTGCCACGGGATGCGGGGGCTCCGGACGGAACCAGCCCCAGAGCGCCGCGAGGACCGCCACGGCGGCGAGGCCCCAGCCTGCCAGTAAGAGTGGTGAGCGATGGCTGGGCGCATGGACGGCCAGCATGACCGTGGTCTTCGAGGCATAGCTCCTGTCGGCCAGCGCCTCCGCAAATTCCGCCGCGGTCTTGAAGCGGTCGGCGGGGAGCTTCTGGAGCGAGGTGAGGACGGCGGCCTCGACGTGCACCGGGATCGTCATCCGCTGCGGGAGCATCGGGCGCGGCGTCTCGGTCACCACCCGGGCGACGATGGCCTGCGCGGTGCTGCCGGTGAAGGGCGGGTCCCCCGTCAGCATTTCGTACAAGACACAGCCGAGGGCATAGACGTCGGAGCGCGCGGTAATCTCCCGTTCCCCCATGGCCTGTTCGGGGCTCATGTAGTGCGGCGTGCCGAGACTCATGCCGGTCTCGGTCATCCGGGTGCCGGCGGTGCTCACCGCCAGCGCAATGCCGAAGTCCGCCACCAGCGCGGAGCCGTCGTGGAGGAGGATGTTCTCGGGCTTGATGTCGCGGTGGATGACGCCGTGTCGGTGGGCGTAGTCGAGCGCGGCGGCCACCTCGGTGGTGATTTGTACCGCATCGTCCACCGGGAGTTGCTTCTCGCGGCTGATACGGTCCCGTACTGTCTCCCCTTCCACGTACGGCATGACATAGAAGAGAAAGCCGTCGGCCTCCCCGCTGTCATGCAGCGGCAGGATGTGCGGGTGCTGCAGGTTTGCCGTGGTCTTGATTTCGCTCAGGAACCGCTCGGCCCCGATGACCGCGGCCAGCTCGGGCCGCAGCACCTTGATGGCGACGCGGCGGTCGTGCTTGATGTCCTGGGCCAGGTACACGGTGGCCATGCCGCCCTGGCCGAGCTCCCGCTCGAGGCGGTAACGGTCGGCCAAGGCCTCGGTCAGGCGGGGGAGGACGTCGGTCACTTGGAGCCTCCGCTGCTTTCGGCGACCCGCTGCCGGAACTCGGTGATCCAGTTGGGCGAGATGACGAGTTGAAAGTCATCCGCCCCGGAAAGCACGGCGAGGACGCGCTTGCCGTCACGTGTCACATCGTAGTTGGCCCCGAAGAAAGTGGTGCCTGCTATGTGGGCGTTGGTCAGGATGGTGTCCCGTCCGAGCAGGGTGAAGGTCGGCGTGAGGCTGATCCGCGCCGCCAGCAGGGATGAACCCGACCGGTAATACAGGCGCCGTCCATCCGCGGACCAAGTCGGCTCGCCACCGCCGGCCACCGACACCTGGACCTTGGATGAGGGATCGGGGAAGGAACGGACGTAGACCTCGAACCGGCCCGATTCATTCGATGTGAGTGCCACCCATTTCCCATCCGGCGAGAACCGGGCCGAACCCTCGAGGGCGGGAGAATTGAGGTAGCTCCGGGCTACGCCCCCGGAGTCCAGCGGCACGCGCAGGAGGTCCCAGGAGGTCTCGCGGAGGCTGGTCACCAGCAGCGACTTCTCGTCGGGAGAGACGGCCGCGTCCGGCGTGAGGTAGATGTTCTGCGTGAGCCTTTCGGCGGGGGAACCACCCGCGGCGAGCTGCCACCAGACGGCGCCACGCGCCTCCTCGCCCGAGGCCGTAAACAGGATGTGCCGTCCGTCCGCGCTCCAGTTGACCGAGGTCACCGTCCCGGACGTTGTCAGTTTCGAGAAGGTGGACAGGGTGCGGTCATAGATCCACACGTCGCTTTGCCGCCCGTCGTACACGACGACCGCCACCCGCTGTCCGTCCGGCGACAGGCGGGGCATTTGGTATGCCCCTGGCTGCTTCAGCAGTGGCTCGGTCTGCCCACCGGGAGATACCCAGTCGAGCGTCCCGCGCGCGCCACCACGTGAGGTGACCAGCGCGCCGCCTGGCGAGATAAACACGCCGGAATTGCCGTTGTTCGCCGATGCCACGGTGACGGGGTCGTGAACCGGGATGGGCCGCCCGGCGAGTTTGCGGCCGCGGGGATCCAGCTTGACCGCCATGATGGTGCCGTCTGCCTGCACATAGACCAGCAACCCGTCGAGGACCGCCAGCGGCCGGATCCCCTGAATGCCGAGCGGGACCGTCCTGCCGTCATCGAGAAAGGTGATGGCGAGTTCGGAGGTGGAGAGGCTTCCAGACCAGATGACGAAGATGACGCTCTTGCCGTCCGGAAGGGCGATGGGCCAGATGTGGTCGGTCTTGCCATTCGCCGTATCTGGCTGCGTGAGCGCGACGGGCTCGCCACCGGCGGCACTGACATAGGAGAGCCCGTGGGTCGCCCCATAGGACCCCATCACGATCTGGTCGCGGGCGGTCCAAACCGCTCCGTTGGCGGCGCCCGCCGTCGCGATCGTCACCGGCGCGCTGCCGTCGAGCCGGACCTTCCGTTCCTTGTCGTCCTGGCCGAACGCCAGCCACCTGCCGTCGGGAGAGAAGTGCGGCTCAAAGGCGTCTGTCGTCCCGGGAATCGGGTGCGGCTCCAGCTGATCGGTGCGGAGCGCATACAACCTTACGGTATTGGCGTCCTGCGCCACGGTGTAGACCACCGTACCCCCATCGGGGGAGATGGCCGCCGGCCACGGATAGGCCGGGAGGGGCTGTGTGCTGTCCGATGCAGCGAGGACATACCGAATGGGTGGGATCGCGGCTGGTACTGCCCGCTTCGCCACCGATGCTGCCACCGCGAGTGCCGCGACCGCGATCAGCGCGGGGACAATGACGAGAGGATCCCGGATCCGAGCACGCCATCCCCCGTAGGTCCCGGCA
>SPDF01000352.1 GCA_004525055.1 Gemmatimonadales bacterium
AGGAGCGACCGGACGATCCCTACATGGTCATCTCCGAGGCTCCGGCGTGGCGGTTTCTCGAGCGCTCGGTGGGTATCCCGGAGTCCCGAATGACCGCCCACCTCCGTATCGCGTGCGGGCTTCCCGCCACCAACGCTGCGGACCGCGTACGTGCATGGCTCGACGCCGAGCGCGGTGCGTTCGCCCCGGTGGTCCGGGCCGATCTCGCTTCCGCACCGGTCCACTTTCTTGCTCTCGCTGACTCTGCGACGCCGCAGGACCTCAACCGGATGAACGACGCCGAGGCGCTCGCACTCGGACCCGAGGTCGAGGGTACCGACGCATGGATCGGTCGCTACGGCGAGCCCCGCGGGGTCTACACCGACGCCGCATTCCGGGCAGACGCCTCCCCCGGCTCCGCACGACGCACCGTGCATCTCGGTGCGGACATCTTCCTGGCGGCCGGTACACCCATCCATACGCCTCTCAATGCCGTGGTGGAGAAGGTCGCGTATCGGGATGGACACCTCGACTACGGCGGGATGGCCATCCTCCGCCACACGACCCCCGAGGGTGACGAGTTCGCGACGCTCTACGGCCACCTCTCAGCGGCGGCAATGAGCCACCTCAAGCCTGGCCAGCGCCTAGACCGGGGCACCGCGTTTGCCGCCCTTGGGACGCCCACGGAAAACGGCGGCTGGCAGCCGCACCTCCATTTCCAACTGGTGGTGGCGCCCGATGCGATGCCGACCGACTGGCCAGGTGTCGCCGACCCCGATGACCTGGCCCTGTGGCAGGCGCTCTGTTCCAATCCGGCCGCGCTCCTCAACCTTGCCGACGACCGCGTCGCGTATCGAGCCATCGACGAGGCGAAGACGGGGGAGCATCGGGCAGCGCACTTCGCATCGAACCTGCGGTTGAGCTACGCCGAACCCTGTCTCTTCGTTCGCGGATGGCGCACGCACCTCTACGATCAGTGGGGGCGCCCATACCTCGACGCCTACAACAACGTGCCCCACGTGGGGCACGCGCATCCTCGGCTCGCGGCCATTGCGCAGGACCAGATGGCGCGCCTCAACACCAACACGCGCTATCTCCATCCGGCACAGATCGAGTTCGCGGAAGCGCTGTTGGCCAGGATGCCCCCGCAGATGACCCACGTCTTCCTGGTCAATTCGGGCAGCGAGGGGAATGAACTGGCGCTCCGCCTCGCGCGTGCCCACACACACGGCAAGGACATGGTCGTCGTGGACCACGGCTACCACGGCAACACCACCGGAGCGATCGACCTCTCGGCGTACAAGTTCAACAAGCCGGGCGGCGGGGGCCCTCCCGATTGGGTGCATCTCGTTCCGGTGCCGGACACCTACCGCGGCAGCCATCGCGGGCCTGATGCGGCGGAGCGATACGCGAGCGCCGTTGAGGACGCCCTTCTGCGGATCGAGGCCCGGCGCGGTCGGCTGGCCGGGTTCATCGCAGAGACATTCCCGAGCGTCGCGGGGCAAATCGTCCCGCCGGCCGGTTATCTACGCGCGGTGTACGCGCGGATCCGGGCCGCCGGTGGGGTCTGCATCGCCGACGAAGTCCAGACGGGGCTCGGTCGGCTTGGCGCCTTCTATTGGGGATTCGAGGAGCAGCAGGCGGAGCCCGACATCGTCGTGCTCGGCAAGCCGCTGGGGAACGGGCATCCGATCGGAGCCGTCGTCACGACCTCGGCCATCGCGAACTCGTTCGACAACGGCATCGAGTTCTTCTCGACCTTCGGTGGCAGCACACTCTCCTGCCGCATCGGAACCGAGGTCCTGCGCATCGTGGATGAGGAACAGTTGCCGGCGAACGCCGCCGTCACCGGCGGCCAGTTGCTCGCGGGGTTGAGGACGCTGCAGGAACGCCATCCGATCATCGGGGACGTGCGCGGTATCGGGCTTTTCGTGGGGGTGGATCTGGTCGCGGATCAGGCGACGCGCGCGCCGGCGACGCATGTGGCGCAATACGTCAAGAACCGCCTGCGGCAGGAGCGCGTCCTCATCGGCACCGAGGGGCCGGCCGACAATGTGCTGAAGATCCGGCCGCCCCTCACCGTAGACGCGGGCGACATCGACCATTTGCTCGCCACGCTCGACCGGGTGCTCGGCGAGACACCCTGTTTAGTCCCGGGACAGGGGGAAGCCCAATGAGCGTCCACCCTTCCTTTCGGACCTACGTCCTCGAGCAGCTCGCCCGCGCGGCACCGAGCATCCGCGACCGGTCGATGTTCGGCGGAGTTGGCATTTACAGTGCGGAGCTCTTCTTCGCGCTCATTGCCGAGGACACCGTCTATTTCAAGGTGGACGACAGCACTCGATCGGCGTTTGAGGAGCGGGGCATGGGTCCGTTCCAGCCGTATGGGCCGGACGGCGGGAGCATGCAGTACTACGCGGTACCGGAGGATGTGCTGGAGGACCCGGAGGTGCTGCCGTCGTGGGTGGAGGCGGCGATGGCGGTGGCCCGCCGGAAGAA
>SPDF01000158.1 GCA_004525055.1 Gemmatimonadales bacterium
GTCATCGAGCCCCTCCAGGCCGTACGCCAGGCGGTCGAACACGACGCGGTCCTCGGCGGCGGGATGCTCGGTCGTCTCGGTGGTGCCCGCCGGCATCATCCAGGCGAAGATCGAGCCTATGAACAGCACCGCCCAGCCCGCCACCATCAAGAGGTGATGACCCCGCAGGGCCCAGAGGATGGAGATCGCGGCGGCGGCCAGGCAGGCGCCGGCGAGCGCCAACGTTGTCAACTCCATCGTGCCCCACGCGGCGGCGGCCGGAGCCGCAGTAGCCGCCACCTCGTAGGGCGTGAGGAGGAATCCCCATCCGAGCACGAGCGCCACTCCCGCCAGCAAGAGGCCGAGATGCCGCCGCGCATGATCGGAAATCGCGGGTCGGCCCCCCTGCCACCGGACCGCGCCGAGCACTGCGTAGATCACTCCCACCACTATCAGCGCGCCCCACGACAGCAGCCGAGCGAAGGAATGCAGCAGGACCCACAACGGAAGCTGTGCGACGAAGACACCCAGATCTTTGTGGAGAAAGGGATCGGTCACGCCGTAGGTGACGCCCTGCCAGGCGAGGGCGACGACCGCCCAGTCGCGCCCTGCCCCGATGCCGACGATGACGCCGAGGGCGATGCCCACGCCCACCGCCAGCGGAAGGAGGGTGGCGGGCGTGACCGCCTCGCGGATTTCGAGATTGGCCATTTGGCGGGAGATTTGGACGGAACCGATGGCGCGGTGGACGATCAGCAGGTGTCCGGTGAACCAGGCCGTGCCGAGGAGGACAGCCGCGGTGTCGAGGGTCAGGCGGAGGAATCGCACACCAGACACGAAGCTGGCCGCCTCGGGAACCAGGGCCCCGGCCCACCAGCGCTCGGCCAGAAAATCAGCGACCCATTGTCCCGCGAACAGCAAGACGACGATGGCAGCTGCTGTCCCAACCAGCCAACGGCCGCGCGCGGCGGTCATTCCGGCCCTTGGACGCCCCGCTCCGAGAGCCATTGCAGGACTTCGCGCTGGTATGCCGCGAGGGATCCCTCGTCCGTGGCTTCGAAGCGGAGCACGAGGATCGGTTGGGTGTTCGAGGCGCGGATCAGCCCCCACCCATGTGCGAAGGACATCCGCACACCATCGATGTCATTCACCGGATAGCGGGCGCGGAAATACTCGGTGGCTTCCGCGACAAGAGCGAACTTGCGGTCATCGGGACAGTCCACCCGAATTTCAGGCGTCGCGAAGGTGGTGGGAAGGTCGGCGAGGTGCGTGGCCAGGCCATGGGGGCTGCGCGACACGATTTCCAGCAGGCGGGCCGCCGCGAAGAGCGCGTCGTCGAAGCCGAACCAGTCGCCGGCGAAGAACATGTGCCCGCTCATCTCGCCGGCGAGGACCGCGTCCTTCTCCTTCATCCGGGCCTTGATCAGCGAGTGCCCGGTCTTCCACATCTCGGGCTCGGCGCCGGCGTCGCGCAGTGCGGCGGGCAGCAGGTCTGAGCACTTCACATCGAAGATGACGCGCGCGCCGGGACCGAATCGCCGAACCGCGTCGCGCCCGAAGACGACGAGCAGTTGGTCGCCGAAGAGGATCCGCCCGGTCTCGTCGACTGCGCCAATCCGATCGGCGTCGCCATCGAACGCGATCCCCAACTCCGCACCGCTCCGACGGACCTCGACCTGCAGGTCGACCAGGTTGGCCGGGACGGTCGGGTCCGGATGATGGTTGGGAAAGGTGCCGTCCGACTCACAGAACAGCGGGATGACCTCGGCGCCGAGGGCCCGGAGGGTCGAGACGGCGATGACGCTCCCGACCCCGTTCCCGCAATCCACCACCACGCGCACCGGCCGCGCGAGCTTGTGGCGCTCGACGATGGCGTCGCGATAGCGACCGAGGATGGAGCCGTCGGCGGTCTCCACGCCCGCCTTGGTGGGCGCCTGCTCGAGCGTGATGCGTTCGTAGAGTTCCTGGATCTCCTCGCCGTGGACCGACTCGCCCGCGAGGACCATCTTGAAACCGTTGAACTCCGGTGGGTTGTGGGAGCCGGTCACCTGCACGCCCCCGTCCACCTTCAGCGCGTGCACCGCAAAGTAGAGTGCCGGCGTCGGCAGCTCACCCACGTCGACCACTCGTGCCCCGGCGGAGGCCATGCCGGCGCGAAGCGCCGCGGCGAGAGCCACGCCCGAGGGGCGGTTGTCACGCCCAACGGCGAACACCGCGTCACGCCCGAGCCGCTCGCCCCCGAACGCCGTCAACGCGCGGCCCAGTGCATGGGCGAATGCGGGGGTCAGTTCCACGCCGACGAGGCCGCGGATATCGTACTGTCGAAAAATGGATCGTGGGATGCGCACCGTGCCTCCCGGCCGGATAGGGTGTTGGCCGGCCTACTGGAAGGCCCGCTCGAAGAGCGAGGACGCGATTTCCATGGTCCCGCTGAGCAGCGGCGGAGGCCAGACGCCGAGGACCAGGATGGCAGCCACGATGGCGCCGATGGCAACGGCGGCGCCTCGCGGCACCCGCGGCGCGTCCGGCGCGCCCTCGCGTGCCGGCTTCATGTACATCGCCATGATGACCGGCAAGTAATAGCCAGCGGACACCGCGCTGGCGAGCACCAGCACCACGGGAATCAGCCACTGGCCCGCGACGACGAGCGAGGTGAGGATCATCCACTTCCCGATGAAGCCGAACGTCCCAGGGAATCCCAGGAGGGAGAGAAGCACGATGGCGAACGCGGCCGCGGTCCAGGGCCGTGCCTTGGCGAGCCCGGCGAGATCGTCGGCCGTGAGATCACGCTCGCCTCCGCGCCCCAGTGCGGCCAGCAAGCCGAAGGCCGCGAGGCTGGTGAGCGCGTAGGCCAGCAGGTACACCAGCACCGACGCGGCACCGATGAGGGTGCCGGTCCAGACCGCCGCAAGCAGGTAGCCCGCGTGGGCCACGGAGCTGTACGCCAGCATCCGCTTCACCGTCCGCTGCGAGAGCGCCATCAGGTTTCCCGCCACCATCGTCGCGATGGCCAGAATCCCGAGCACGGGCTGCCACAGTGGGGATGCCGCCGGGAAGGTCACGATCAGCATGCGGGTAAGGGCCAGGAAGCCCGCCGCCTTGATTCCGGTGGCCATCGGGCCGGTCACGGGTGTCGGCGCGCCATCGTACACGTCGGGCGCCCACATATGGAACGGGACCACCGACACCTTGAAAAGGAACCCGATCAGCAGAAGGCTCAACCCGAGGGAGGCCATGACCGGCAGGCTGCCGGGACCGAAGAAAGCCCCCGCCATGACGAGGTTCGTGGTACCGGTCACCCCATACACCAGCGCGATCCCGTACAGGAGGAATCCCGAGGCAAACGCCCCGATCAGGAAGTACTTGAGGCCCGCCTCGGCGGAATAGGGGCTCCGTCGATCATAGGCCGCGAGCACGTACGCGGCGACGGACATCACCTCGAGGCCGAGGAAGACCATGATGAGATCGTTCGCCCCGGCCAGCAACATCATCCCGACGGTCGCGAGCAGGATCAGCGTGTAGTACTCCGGCCCCCGAATTCCTTCCCGCTCGAGATAATCGAGCGAGAAGACGATGGTCGCCGCCGCGGCGAGCAGAAAGACGAAGTCGCCGAAGAACCGATACCCATCGAGCGCCACCATCTGGGGAATGCCGGAAGAACTCGCGCCACCTCCCCACAACCAGAGGAGGGCGACCATCGCGGCCCCAACGCCCCCAAGGCTCAACCAGCCGGCCAGCCGAGAATCCTCCGCGGTTTCGTGCCTCCAGGCGTTGACGACGAGCACACCGAGCGCGGCCAGCGACAGTACCACCTCGGGGAGCAGGGCGAGCACCACGCCCGCGGGCGTGGTCGTATCGATCGGGTTCACTGGTGCCCCCCGGACCGGGGCGCCGACGTGGTCGGCACGCCCTGAGGCATGACGTGCTGCACGCTCTCGACGAACTGGCGGCTGGTCGGCTCCATCCGCCGCAGTACCGGCGCCGGGTACAGCCCGAGCCAGATGATCCCGATGAGTAACGGAGCCAGGACGATCCACTCACGCGGCGTGAGGTCGGTCAGCTTCTCGTTCTCGGGCTTATCGAGCTTGTTGAAGATGATGCGCTGCAGCGCCCAGAGCAGGTACGCCGCGGCAAAGATCACCCCGGTGGTCGCGATGCCGGTGGCCCAGGGGAACCGGCCGAAACTGCCGAGCAGCACCAGGAACTCTCCGATGAACCCATTGAGGCCCGGCAGGCCGATGGAGGACAGCGCGACGAGGGTGAAGACGAGGCTGAACATCGGGACGACCCGCGCGATCCCGCCGAAGGCTGAGATGTCCCGTGTATGCCGGCGCTCGTAGAGCATGCCAATGAGGAAGAAGAGCGCCCCGGTTGAGAGGCCGTGATTGATCATCACCATCAGGGCGCCTTGCACGCTTTGCAGCGTGGCGGCCCAGATGCCGAGCATCACGAACCCGAGGTGGCTGACCGACGAATAGGCCACCAGCTTCTTGATATCCGGTTGTACCATCGCCACCAGCGCACCATAGATGATGCCGACGACGGCGAGCACTACGGCGATGGTGGTCACCGCCGGGCTGAAGGCGATGTCCGGAAAGAACGGGATCGCGAAACGGAGAAAACCGTAGGTCCCCATCTTGAGCAGCACACCGGCCAGGATGACCGATCCCGCGGTGGGTGCCTCGACGTGCGCATCGGGAAGCCAGGTATGGAACGGGAAGATCGGCACCTTGATGGCAAACGCGAGGGCAAATGCCGCGAAGAGCCAGGGCGCCTTGTTCCCCACCGCCCCCGCGTTCTGCAGGATGTGGTTGTACGAGAAGCTCAGCACGCCGGTGGCATCCGCGATCCACCACACCATCACGAGGATGGCGACCAACATCAGCAGCGAGCCGACCATCGTGTAGATGAAGAACTTGACGGAGGCGTACAGGCGATTGCTGCCGCCCCAGATCCCGATCAGGAAGTACATCGGGATCAGCATCAGTTCCCAGAACACATAGAACAGGAAGAGGTCGAGGCTGACGAAGACACCCAGGATGCCACTCAGCAGCACGAGGAGGAGGGCGTAA
>SPDF01000345.1 GCA_004525055.1 Gemmatimonadales bacterium
CTCGGCGCCGACATGGGCACACTCGAGGAGGTGCTCAGTCAGGCTGATGTGCTGTCGGTGCATGTGCCGCTGACGGAGGGAACCACTGGCCTGATCGGCGCGGCGGAACTGAAGAAGATGAAGTCGACGGCGATCGTCCTGAATGTGGCCCGCGGAGAGATCATCGACGAAGAGGCGCTGGCGGACGCACTCCGGGCCGGGACCATCGCGGGCGCGGGGCTGGACGTCTACCGCGTCGAACCGCTCCCGGCCGATCACCCCCTCCGCAGCCTCGAGAACGCGGTCCTGACGCCCCATCTCGGCGCTTCGACAGAGGAGGCGCAACAGAACGTCGCACTCGAGATCGCCGGCGCGGTGCGCGCCGCGCTGCTCGAGGGCGACCTCAGCCGGGCCGTCAACGCCCCTGGTGTCGGCGGGGATCGGATGCGCCGGCTGCGCCCGTTGCTCGATCTCGCCGAACGGCTGGGCCGCATCGGCGCGACGCTCGCGGCCGTCCCCCTCAAGACCGTGCAGGTTCGCTACGCCGGCAAGGCGGAGGATGGATTAGGGCCGATATCCGCCGCCGCGCTCATCGGCGTGCTGTCGGAGGTGCTCGGGCACGACGCGGTCAATGTCGTCAACGCCATGCATCTCGCCACGGGGCGGGGCATTGCCGTCGAGCGCACCCGACTCAGCGCCCGTGACGACTACGCGGAATATCTCGAGGTGCGCCTGACCGGTGACGGCGAGACCATCCGCGTGGGCGGCGCCGTGCTCGAAGAGGCACACCCGCGCGTCGTCCGCATCGGAGAGTATCACGTCGACATCCAACCTCGCGGCGACCTCGTCCTCCTCCGCAACCGGGATGTTCCGGGAGTCATCGGCCGGGTCGGGACGGCGCTCGCCGCCGCCAAGATCAACATCGGGCAGTACCATGTGGCCCGCCTCGAGGCCGGCGGGGAGGCCCTGGCGGCGATCGGTGTCGATGGGAAGCTGAGCGCGGCCGTGATGGAACAGCTCCGCGGCCTTCCCGAGGTGACTGCCGTGCAACAGGTCTTGCTCGACTGACCCCAGCCACCCCCTCGCGATCATCATCGGGGTGATCATTCTCGGGGTCCTCCTCCTGATCGGGCTCATCCGGTAGCCATTTGTCAGTGCGAGGAGGCCCCCCGGGGGCCGACGGGGCAATCTGGGCTCCCTAAGTCTTTGTAGCACAGCCTAATAGCGGTTTGTCAAGACCCAAATGGATTCCCGGCACGACTTTTGACGCGCGGGGCGCCTTCTATTAGATTTTGGGATGCGCGTCCTCGGTATCATCCCGGCCCGACTCGGGTCCACACGCCTCCTCAACAAGCCGCTTCAGCTCCTGGCCGGCGAGCCGCTCGTCACCCGGGTCGTCGAGCGCGTGGCGGCCTACAATCTGGTCGATCGCCTGGTGGTGGCCACCGACTCCCCGATGGTGGTGCAGGTGGTGGAGCGGACCGGCGTTTCCGCGGTGCTCACCGCCGACAGCCACTCGACCGGCACCGAGCGCGTCGCCGAAGTGGCCGCCCGCCCCGAGTACCGGGATTTCGACGTGATCGTCAACATCCAGGGCGACGAGCCCTTCCTGGACCGGGAAGCCCTCGAGGGTTCGCTGGCACGGGTGGCACAGGGCGACGAGGTCGGCACCGCCGCGGCCCCGCTCGAGCTCGATCTGGTCAAGGACCCCGCGCGCGTGAAGGTGGTCACCGACCTGACTGGACGCGCGCTCTACTTCTCGCGATCGGTGATCCCGTATCGTCGCGAGGCCGACGACCCTTCCGAGGGGCTCTACTGGCAGCACCTCGGCATCTACGCCTATACCCGGGCCTCCCTGACGCGGTGGGTGTCGCTCCCCCCGACGCCGGCGGAACTGGTGGAGCGGCTCGAACAGCTCCGCGCCCTGCAGCACGGCATGACCATCGGCGTGACCCGCCTCAGCGCCTCGGCGCTGCCCGGGGTCGACACGCCCGACGATTTGAAACGGGCGGAAGCCCACTGGCACGCCCTCGTGAGGTGACACAATGAGCACTGGCCCTTCCTCGACCAAATTCATCTTCGTGACCGGCGGCGTCGTCTCCTCCCTCGGGAAGGGGATCGCCGCCGCCTCACTGGGACGGCTCCTCGTCGAGCGCGGGCTGACCGTGACGATGCAGAAGTTCGATCCCTATATCAACGTCGATCCCGGCACGATGTCGCCGTTCCAGCACGGCGAGGTGTACGTCACCGACGACGGCGCGGAGACCGACCTCGACCTCGGTCACTACGAGCGGTTCATCGACCGGTCGCTCTCGCAGCAGAACAACATCACCACCGGGCGGATCTACCAGACGGTCATCAACAAGGAGCGGCGCGGCGAATACCTGGGCGCCACCGTGCAGGTCATTCCACACATCACCGACGAGATCAAGCACGCCATCCGCCGGACGGCACCGGGCCACGACGTGGTCATCACCGAAATCGGCGGCACGGTCGGCGACATCGAGTCGCAGCCGTTCCTCGAAGCCATCCGGCAGTTCCGCCAGGAGGTCGGC
>SPDF01000360.1 GCA_004525055.1 Gemmatimonadales bacterium
AGCGCGAAGGGCCGAATGACCTGGCCGCCAAAGATGGCCAGCGCCAGCAGCGTGGCGAGGGTGGTGCCGTGCGTCAGGACGCTGCGCGGGAGGGTCTCGTTGATCGAGCGGTTCAGGACCGAGACGAAGTCGTCGCGCCGGTACTTGTGGAGGTCTTCCCGGACGCGGTCGAAGATGATGATCGTATCGTTGAGCGAGTAGCCGACCATCGACAGCACCGCCGCGACCACCACGAGGCTCACCTCGATGCGCATGATCGCGATGAAGACGATGGTGGCCAGGATGTCGTGCGCCGTGGCGCCGACGGCCGCCATCCCGAACCGCCATTCGAAGCGCCAGGCCAAGTACGCCAGCACCGCGAAGAATGACAGGAAAACGGCGAGGAACGCCTGGGTGCGCAGCTCGCCGCCCACCTTCGGGCCCACGGCGGAGGACTCCAGCATCACGTAGGTGCCGGCGCCGAGCGAGGCATCGAGGGCCGCGCCGACGGCCTGGGCCGTCTCCTCCGTGTTGTTCGCGTCCGTGCCTTCCTTGGCGACCCGCGCGCGGATCGAGTAATCCTGGGAGCTACCCATCGTCTGGATTTCGGCTCCCGGAATGCCCCGCGCGTCGAGGGCCGATCGGAGCTGGGAGGCATCCACCGGCTGGTCGGTCCGGATCTGGATCAGCGTGCCGCCGGTAAACTCGATGCTGTAGCTCAGGCCGACGACCATCAGGAAGAGCAGGCCCGGCACCAGGATCGCGGCGGTGAGCCCGTACGCGTATTTCCGGAAGCCAATGAAATCGTAGTTCGCGTTGGCGAAGAATCGGGTCATCGTCAGATGCTCAGCGTAGTGAGGTCGGGCCGCCGCTGCAGCCAAATCAGGAAGAAGGTCTTGGAGACGAACACCGCGGTGATCATGGAGGCAATGATGCCCATCGTCAGCGTGACGGCGAAGCCCTTGACCGGCCCGGTGCCGAACTGGAAGAGAAAGAGCGCCGTGATCACGGTGCTCACGTTGGAGTCGATGATCGCGCTCATCGCGTGGTTGAACCCCTCCTCGACCGCGAGGCGAACCGTCCGCCCGTGAACGAGTTCTTCCCGGATCCGTTCGAAGATCAGCACGTTGGCGTCCACCGCAATGCCGACGGTGAGCACGAGCCCCGCGAGCCCGGGGAGGGTGAGCGTGGCGTCAAGCATGGCCAGGCCGCCCAGCGTGAAGAGGAGGTAGAGGCTCAGCGCCGCGACCGCCAGGACGCCGCTCATGCGGTAGTAGCCGATCATGATCAGGATCACGACGAGCGTGCCGACGATGCCGGCCGTGATGCCACCCCGGATGCTGTCCGCGCCGAGGCTCGCCCCGACCTGGAACCGGTCGACGATCTTGAGCGGCACCGGCAGCGCGCCTGCCTTGAGGGTGAGCGCCAGGTCCTGCGCCTCGACGATCGACTTCCCGCCCCCCATCGTGATCTGCCCGTTCCGGTCGATGCGACCCTGGATGACCGGCGGTGGGCCCTGGACACGGCCGTCGAGCACGATGGCCATGTAGTCGCCGATATGCGCCTGCGTGGCCGCGCCGAACTGACGGCCGCCGGCCCGGTCGAGCTCAAAGAGCACCACGGGTCCGTTCGTCAGCTGGTCGAACTGGGCAGAGGCATCCACCAGGTTCCGGCCCGTGACGATCGGCTTCTGCTCGACCACATAGAAGAAGCGATACGGCTGCACCCCCACACTGACGGGAGAGGCCGTCCAGAGGATCTCCGTCCCGCGCGGAAGGGCGCGGGCGACTTCGGGAATCCGGAAGAGGCTGTCCACGCGGATATACGCCGCCTCCGGGACGAAGTATTCGCCCGGCACGCCGCTTCCCGCCGCGGCGCCGGGCTGGATGAGGTCGCTGAGGACTCCCCCCTCCACTGGCGTCGAGTCGGAGGCCGTGGCCGCCGAGTCGCCGCCGAGGAGCGATTGCACCGCGCTCGGCGAGGTCTTCCCGGCGGCGGACGTGATGCCCAGCGCGCGGAGGGCGCGATCCATGGCGGGCAGCGCCTTCTCGAGTGCGCTGGTCCGGTCTGTGATGCGGAATTCGAGGAACGCCGCCTTCTGGACGATATCCATGGCCCGCTGGGGGTCCCGGACACCGGCCAACTCGACGACGATACGCTCATTGCCCACCTTCTGGACCACCGGCTCCTGCACGCCGAACTCGTCGACGCGCTTGCGGAGCACGGTGAGGGCGAGGTCGATGTCGCGGGGAACGTCGCTGGACACCCGCTTCGACTGGTCGAGCTCGAGGCCCAGGTGCATGCCACCCTGGAGGTCGAGCCCGAGCTTCAGCGGGATCTTCCGCTCCGTGGTGTCTCGCATGGCGCCGTCGACACCGCGGGAGCGGATGGTCACCTCGCGCGGGAAGAGGCTGTAGACGGAGAGCGCCACGAGGGCGCCGAT
>SPDF01000002.1 GCA_004525055.1 Gemmatimonadales bacterium
CGTCACCCGCTCACGCCCCTCCTTCACGGCGCCGTGAGGCAGCCCGACCGTCGCGACGGAAGGGAGACCATTGGTGATGTCCACCTCGACCTCGACCATATAGGCGTCGATACCGAGGACAGCGGCGGATCGGATCCGGGCAAGCATGCGGGCGGCACCTCCATGGGGTCGCCCATGGTAGTGCCGCCCGCTCCCGCTCACGCAGTGGTTCCGTCGAGCGATGGTACCGATTCTCGCGCGCCCTATTTCGTTCGAACCCCCGTGCCAATCACCTGATCGTCCTCGCCACGGATCTCGAAGCCGGTGGCCTTGCCGTCCTTGAGCGAGAACTCAATGACGAGGTCGCTGGCGACGTCGAACAACTCGCCATCGACCATCGCCCCCGGAGAAAACCAGTCATCGCCGATCTTGATCAGGACCAGGTGCGACCACTCGTCGAACGGCGGCGGATCCCAGTCAACCAAGAGCATTCCCTTCGTATAGGCCACTGTCCACCGCGAGAACTTCGGTCCGGGCGGACCATCGTCCTCGGCCTCCGGAGGCGGCGCTGCGGAGTCCGCCGCAGGAGGTGCCGGCCGCGGGGCCCACTGAAACTCGTAGGTCCCGACGTAGCGCGGGGCCAGGCTCGCGGCGAGGGTGATCGGGTTGGAAGGCGAAACCACGACATCGAGCGATACCGATCGACCAGCCCACGCCATCTGCATCGTGGCGCCCGTCGCTCCGATCTTGGGGAACGACCAAGTGAGCACATCGGGGCCCACGACACTGTCCGGCGTCACCGTGAACCGAATCTGGCTGCTGTCCGGCTTGGGGTGGGGGATGTGGAACTGCTTGAATTTCGGGTCGAGGATGACCGTCCACTCCTCGGGCTGCACCTCCATCCAGACGGAATACTTCCCCTTGGGGATCGCATGCCCGTCGATGGTGACATCCTTGCTGAGGTCCAGCGTCGTGGCCCAGTTGGCACCTGGCGTCCAGACCTCGCCCCAGGTGACGACCTTCCCGTAGATCGGCGTCCGCCCCCGGGCGCGGGGGCGACTGTAATCGACGGTGATGACAGTGCCATCGACCGTCTGTGAGATCGTGGCCACTTCGCTGGCGCGCACCTGCGCATCGGCAGAGAACGGAAAGGCGACGAGACCCGCAAGCAGCACAGAACACCGGCTAATCTTCATGCTCGAATCCCCTGGCAGAGTGGAAGCAGAACCGACTGTCTCGGCACCAGCCCTACGGGAGCCGGCTGCCACGTCCGATCACGAGATCCGTGGGCCCGCGGATTTCAAACCCGGTCGCGCGTCCATCCGTCACCGCGAATTCGAAGACGACGTCCGTCACCACATCGTACAGGCTGCCGTCCACCATCGCACCAAGGTCGAACCAGTCCTCGGCCACCGGGACGAACGTGAGGTTGTTCCAGACCGGGAAGGGAGCGCCGCTCCACTGCCCGAGTAACCGCCCATCCTTCGCCACAACCGCCAGCACGCTCTGATTCGACTCCGACACCCACCACATCTTGTACCTGCCGGCATACCGTTCCCCGACCCCGGCGGCGAGGGGCGGGATTTCGACCGGCGGAACCGCGATGTCCAGCGCGACAGCCGTCCCGGCCCAGGCCATCTGGAGGGTGGTCCCCGTCGGTGAGAAGGAGGTGAATGACCAAGTCAGCACCTCCGGCCCGTCGACGTCAGAGGGCGTGACCGGGAAGCGGACCTGGGCACTGTCCGGCTTCGGGTGGGCGATGTGGAAGAGCTTGGCCCGCGGGTCGAGGATGACCGTCCACTCCTTTGGCTGCACTTCCATCCAGACCGAGTACTTGCCCGTGGCAAGCGCATGCCCGTTGACGGTGACATCATGATCCACCTCGAGCGTGGTCGCCCAGTTGGCGCCTGGCGTCCACACCTCTCCCCACGGGATCTGCCCGCCGAACATGGGGGACCGTCCTCGGACCAACGGCCGGCTGTACTCGACCGTGATCTTCGTGCCGTTCACGACCTGGAAAGCGCCGCCGCGCTCGCTGGCCCGAACCTGGGCCTGTCCCGCCGTGGTACCAGCCAGCAGGGCAATCGCCGCCAGGCTCCATCCTCTGGTCCATCGCATCGTAGCCTCCCGCATCAGGTCAACCATACCGCGCATCGACCGAGGCGCGAATTTCGTCCAGTGTCTTGCCGGCCTTGTGGAGCCGCGCGGCCAGGCGGCCCTGCCCCTGGCAGATCTCGCAAATCCGGGCCATGCCGGCCCCCTCGTAGCAGGAGAGCAGCGAGTAGAAGCCGGGAATCTCGGCACAACCGCAGTGGCAACGGATGCCGTCCACGATCTGGGGAATCTCTCGGATCGCGTCGAACGCCGATTGACACGAGGAATAGTCAACCAACTCCGAGTCCGGCAATACCCTGGCTGCCGTGATGCCGGGCCGAGGTGTCGGGTGCGCAGGGTCGCCGTGCGCTACACGCGCCGCGGCCCAGAGCGGGCCAGCGACACCCACGGCGGCCACGCCGCAGCAGGCGGCGAGGAAGTGGCGGCGGGAGCAATTGGATGAATGCTTCACGAGTCCTCCGACCGGTGTACGGTCGCCATCGGGAGCAACGGGAAGAATGGAGGGAAGCCTTCTCAAGATAGGGTGCGGGGTACCAAAGCGAAACCGGGCCGCTGGGGAGCGCTCAGGCAAGATCCGCGGTCACCACCGTCCCTCGCCCGTCCTCGCTTTCAACCTGCACCGTCCCGCCCCACCCCTCGACCAGCCGCTTGACGATTGCCAAGCCCAACCCCGACCCGCTGGTGGTGGTCGAGAATCGCGGTTCGAATATCCGAGGCAATAGCTCCTCCGATATACCGCGGCCATCGTCGTGAACTTCCAGTCGCTGAGGCAGGACGCGCACCACGATGTGCCGGGCACCCGCCTGCCGCGCGTTCTCCAGAAGGTTCACGAGCACTTCCTTTAATTCGTCCGGCCGCGCGCGGCCCCACGCGGCGGGGTCGGACTCGAGGACGACCTCCGTCCCCTCTCCTGCCAGCCGATAGAGATGGACGACCTCATTGGCCACGGGCGCCAGTCGCATATGGTCGGGGGCGACGGTCGGCCCGGAGGGCGCAGCGAACCGGCTGAATGCCCGGGCGATGGTGTCGAGCCGCTCTATTTCCGAGAGAATCCGTTCGGACGTCTCGTCGAGCGCCGACCCAAGCGCTTCAGGGCGCTCCCGGTGGACGCGCCGCAGGTGCTGAATCCCGAGACGGATCGGCGTGAGCGGATTCTTGATTTCATGTGCCACCTGCCGCGCCATCTCTCCCCACGCGAGCACCCGCTCCGCCCGGGATAATTCCGTCACGTCATTCAGGGCGAGCACGGCGCCCCCGATCTCCGGTCCGAGGGGAGCGAGCGCCACCGCGAGCCGTCGCGTGCCGTCCTCCAGCTCCGCCTCGGTCGGCGCCGTGGCGGGCTGGGCGAGGAAGGCGTCGACCGCCGCGACAAGGGACGGCCACTCGCCCTGGAGGGCGTCGCTGAAGCTCTCCCCCAAACCGAGCGCGCCACCCAGCAGCTCCTCCGCACGTGGGTTGGCGACCAGGACTTCGCCCCCCGGACCGATGCCCACCACACCAGTGGACACCGTCGCGAGCACCGCGGCGGTTGTGCGTCGGGATTCCTCAAGGGCGGACCGACTCTCGCGAATGTCCCTGGTCATCCGCTCGAACGCCGCGACCACCGGCTCGAATTCGACGGGTGGGGGCGCCAGGCGCTTCGGCGGCGGTTCGTCGCGCCCGAGCGCCAGAGCCGCCCGCCGAAGGTCCGCGACTGGTCGGGCAAGTGCCTCGGCGACGCTGCGGGCGGCGGCGACCGCGGCCGCCAACCCGAGGACCGTAGCGAGGAGGAGGAGCCAGCCGAGATCGGCCTGGCTGGTAGCGAGTCGAACGACCTCAGCGCCGCGTGGCGCGGCGAGCACCACAAGCTGGGCGCCGGTTCCGGGGCGCTCGACACGGTAACCGACTCGACCGCTCCGCCCCAGCAGGGGTTCGTCGGCCGCGGATTCGACCTCACCGTCGAACGCCATGATCTGGTAGGCCGCCGCATCCTGCAGTGGTGCGAGGATCGCCAGCGCCGCGAGCACCGAATCGGTGGCGGTGATGCGCGTCCCTCCTCGGTAGACCGCGAGATCCGAGTGAAACCGTCCCGCGAGCCGGGCGAGCACGACGTCCGGATCTGTCGCTGTGGCTGATTGGTCACCGGAGACCGCCACCACGTCGCGCAAGACTCGCGTGATGGCCTCATCCCGTTGCCGATCCGCCTCGCTATTGAGTCGGGAGAGCTCCCACAGCGAAAAACCGATGGCGGGAATCAGGAAGAATCCCGAGAGGGCAATCGCGACCCGAACCCGGAACGAGCGTCGGGCCCGCCGCCAACTGGGGAGCGCCGGGGGAATGCCCGCAATCGCCTCGGCGAGCAACCAGATGATCGCGAGCACTATGGCATCCAGCACCACGACAAGTGCCCCGCGAACCAACAACGGAAAGGGCCCACGCAAGTCGACGTCCGCGTGCGTGCCGCGTACGCCGTCCGGCATCCGGACGGCGCGCTCCCCATGGACGGACCACCCTTCCCGGCGCCACCGGAGGCGGCGGGCGTCGGGAATCAGCCCCGGCGTCGGCGGCGATAGGGTCATTCGATAGGACGGCTCCGCGAGCGCCGCGGGATTGAGGAGCGAGCCGAGGCGGTCAGGGACGAGGAGGCTGGTCCTCGGCCCGATGGCGACAGTGAGCAGATCCTCCGACGCCAGGCGAAGCGCCAGCACCTGGTAGACACCGGGCACGCCCAGCACGGTGGAGATGCGCATTGAGTCGCCGGGAGGGAGGGCCAGCGCCAGCGCCGCCACCGACGCCTCGGGCAAGTCGAGCGAGTCGAGCGCGAGGGAGGCGGAGAGCGTCCCGTCGGGCCGCCAGAGGGCGAGCCGGACCGGATACCCGGTCAGGTCTGTTCGCGCGGCCAGCCAGCGGACGTAGAGCTGAGACGCATCCCGTGGGGGTGGGGTCGCGCGCAACCTCGCGCCGGCGTGACTGAGTAAGGGAACGACGACCGGATCCACAGTCGGGCCCTGACGCATCGCGTCCTGTTGCGCCGCCTCGAGGCGGCTTTCGGTCATCGCGCCCCAGGTCAGGAGCGCAGCGGCACTGCCCGCCACGGTGGCGATGCCGATGATTGTCACGCCGCGGGAGGCCGGCCGGGTGACCAGCAGCAGGCCGGGGAGCCAGAGAAAGATGTACCAGCCCTCCCAGCCGGTGCCCGGTTGCCACACGTACAATCCCACCGTGGCCGCGACGATCGTCAGTGCCATCCCCACCCAGACGGTCGACGGTGGGCCGCTCTTGGCGGGCGCCCCTCGGATGAGCGCCGCCGCGATGACCGCCAGCGCCATGGCCGCCAGTGCGAGCGTCGACTGCCACCCGAGCCAGAGGCCGAGGGACACGCCGGAGGGCGGCGGCGTGATGCCGCGCGCGAAATAGCGCAATACGACTGGGGCCCCGAGCAGGAGGAGGATGCCGACGGGGACAGAATACCACCGTCGACGCGGGGGGCGATTCCAGAGCGCCACGGCCAAGAGTGTAAAGAGGAGAGCGAGAATGGCGAGTGCCCCGGCGGAACTCCCCCATGGCCCAAGGGCGGGGCGAAAGAACGACATCGGCGAAAAGAAGCGGTCCAGTCCGAACAGGGCGCCGATCGGCACCCGGCTCAACACCCCGACGCCCAGGACCAACACGGCGTACCGTGTCACGGCATGTCCCGACACGGTGACGGTCAGGAGGAGTGTCAGGAGCAGCACCAATGCGGTGCCCCGGGCACCGCCAGTCCGCACCGCCACGGTTGCCTCTTCCAGGGCCGGCGGCACCGGTTCCACACTGAACAGGAGTCGCGGCCCGGCGGTGGTCGGTTCGGAGTAGTCGAAGACATCGGGGCTGTCAGGCGCGGTGCCGGCGGGATAGACCCGCAACCCCACGCCTGTTCGCGAGCGGAAGTCCTCCGTCACAGACTGCACCCGCTCGGGGACGGCCGACGAGGCCCAGACGACGACCGATCCCACCGCACGCCGTTCCGACGGCGCGTCACGCGTCACCTCAAGCACCAGGTAGAAGGGGTTGTCGGTCGTGGAGACAGGGCGACCGTCGCCCTTCGGTGCCAGGCGGTGCGAACCGGCCCACGCGCGCACCTGACCGGCCTCATCCAGCAAGGCCACGCCCGCCTCCAGCCCGGCGCCCCGGACCGCGCGCTCGAGCGCCGGAAACGCCTGCGGCATGCTGGGCGGCGCCGCGCTCGCCTCGTTGGCGAGGCGATTGGCAAGCAGGTACGCGGCGTGGAGGTCGCCGGCGAGCCGGTCGGTGGCCCGGTCGACCCGCGCGCGCTGGATCGCGGGCCAATGGGCCTCGAGTTGCGCGAGCCGCCACTCGGTGACGAGGGGGACCACGGCCAGGAGGATGAGCGTCGCACCGATGGACCGGGCCTGCCAGCCGGCCCAGGGCCGGAGGCTCCACAGGCTGGCGGTGGCGCCGAGGCCGACCCCGACCATCCACGGCAGGGTCGGCGTACGGACCCACTCCCCGGCGGCGACGACCGTCAGGGCAGCCCAAGGAAGCCACCAGTGATGCGGGGAGCGGTTCACCCGCGTATTATACGCAGGATGAGTTCGACATTGCCCTGGCGGCTCAAGGAGATGCTCCCGGCCGAGGTTGAGCAATGCCTTGTCCGCCGACCCGCGCTGATCCTTCCTGTGGGATCCACCGAGCAGCATGGCGCCCACCTCCCGCTCGGGATCGACACGATTCTTGTCGATCGCCTCGCCGACGACCTCTCCGCCCGGTTCCGTGTCCTGCGCGCGCCGACGGTGGAATACGCCGCCAACCGGAATCCCCATCGTCCACGTCCCGGCAGCGCGCCACTCGGGCGGAAGACACTCCATCGGCTGATGAACGAATTGGTGGAGGCGTGGGAATTAGGGAGCGGCGTGCTGGAGTTCGTCATCCTCACGGCGGAGGGACATGAGGCCCACCAGGAGGCGCTCAGTACGCTCCTGGTCAAGAACGCACGGGTGCAGGTCGTCGATATCTTCTCGCTCGATTTCGGGTCGTTGCTCCAACAGCCGGGGCTGCCCGCGCATGGAGGGGAACTCGACACCTCGCTCCTCCTGCATCTCGCGCCACAGCTCGTGCGCATGGAAGTTGCAGTGGACACCCCCCAGGCGACGCCCTCGTTGTCGAGTCCCGAGAAGGGCGCACGCCTCTACGAGTTCATCCTGGACCGCGTCGCGGTCCGCTGCCTGCACCAGGAGACCTGATGCGTATTTGGCACCTGCTCCTTTGCACCCTATTCAGCGCCTCCGCTCTCGGCGCCCAGGCGGGCGACCGTGGTGTGTTCGCCATTCAGCAGGGCGAAACGCCGTTGGGTCGGGAGGAGTTCACCTATCAACCCGCCGCCAGTGGTGGGAAAGGCCTCCTGGCGTCGCTCGCCCGCTACCCAGCCATGGCGCCGACGGTCCAGATTCAGGCGATGCTCGAACAGAACGCGGCAGGTGCCATCGTGGCCCTGCAGCTCGACACCAGGGCGCCAGGCGGGGTGAATCGCGTCACCGGTGCCGCGCTCAAAGACAACCTCACCGTTCGCCAGACGACCGCGACCGCGGAATCGGTGCGGGAATACCCCCGGGCCGCGGGCATCGTCATCCTCGACGACAGTCTCTTCGCGCCGTATCAAGTCGTGGCCCGCCGGGCGACGGCCGCCGGTGCGCGGATGCAGGTCCTCTTCCCGCGATCGGGGCGCCGCGGACAGCTGACCGCTACCCAGGCCGACCCGACCACCATCGAGATGAGCGGTGTGGTCAGCGGCACCCTGACGGTGGATGCGTCCGGCCGCCTGATGCGCGTCGTGTTAGCCAACGGTGTTTCCGCGATCCGCCAGTCGAAGTAACCGAGGCCCCCCGCCGAAGTTGTTGTCTGGCATTATCTTCCCCCCAGTTCGTCCCAAGGTGAAACTCATTGTGGGCCCCCATCGTAGGGGGCGCACGACTCATTCCACTGCCCGAAGACACTGGGGAACATTTCATGACGCACTGGAAGCGATTGCTCGCGGTTGGCCTCCTCGTTCCAGGTCTGGCCGTTGCGCAGCAGTCCACCACGCCGACGGCCACCCTGGAACCCGCGCCGACCGCCGGGGTCTCCCTGTCCGATGCCATCAGCTCCGCCCTGGCCAATAATCCGGAATACCAGCAGTGGCTCAACAACGAGAGCCCCGCCAACATGGCGGTGAAGAGCGCGTACGCCACCTTCATCCCGAGCGCGAGCATCTCCGGCGGCTTCAATTACACCGGATCGGGCTCCTCGAACTTCGGTGGCACCAACGTCGTGAAAACGTCGTCCTCGGTCGGGTCGAATTACAGTATCGATCTCGGATGGAATCTCAATGGTCGGGTGCTGTACGGACCGGCGCAGTCCAGGGCGAATCTCCGGGCCACGAAGGAACAGATCGCGGCCGCCAACATCCAGCTCCGCGCCGCCGTCAACACCCAGTACCTGAACGTGCTCCAGACCAACGCACGGATCGACGTCGTCACACAGCAGGTCGCGCGGAACAAGGTGTTTCTCGAGCTGGCCAAAGCCCGCTATCAGGTCGGGCAGGCCACGATGCTCGATGTGCGCCAGGCGGAGGTGACCCTGGGACAGTCCGAAGTGGACCAGTTGGTGGCCAGGCAGCAGAACGCTGATGCCCGGCTGCAACTCTACCAGTTGATGGGGGTGACGCCGCCCGACGGGTTCGAGACGACCGTCCTCACCGACTCCTTCCCGGTCGTGGCACCGACGTACTCCCTGGACTCCCTGCTCAACACCGCCGCCCTGGTGAATCCGAACATCCTGGCCGCCGAGGCGTCGGCGCAGGTGAGCAAATTCAACCTGAGCGTCGTCAAGAGCGAGTATTTCCCCACGCTGCGCGCGTCGGCGGGCTGGAACGGCTACACCCAGCAGTACACCGGCCAGGATACCCTCCAGACGTTTCCGTGGGACTTTACCACGCAGCCGTTCCAGGTCTTCGCCGGCCTCTCGTTGCCCATCTTCGATGGGCTGCAGCGCGAGACCCGCGTGTCCCAGGCGAAGGCCACCCGGGACGACGCCACGGAGCAGGTGCGCGCGCAGTCGCTGCTGGTGCGCTCGCAAGTGACCAGCCGCTACCTGGCGATTAGCGCGGCGTACCAGGCGATCGCCGTGGCGGAGGCCAATAAGATCGCCGCCGCCGATCAGCTCCGGCTGGCGCAGGACCGGTACCGGCTGGGACAGGGCACGGCGCTCGAACTCTCGGACTCCGAGGGTGCGGTGCAGCGCGCCGATGGCACCTATGTCGACGCCATCTATGGATATCATAAAGCCGTGGTCGCGCTCCAAGAGGCGGTCGGACAACCCTTTCGTTAATCCCGAGGACGCACATGTCACGTCGCACCAAGTTCGGACTTATCGCCGGCATCCTGATCGTCGTGGTCGGTGGCCTCTTCTTCCTGACCGCAGCCAGCCGCAACAAACGGGCGGTCGAGGTCCGGTTCGATACAGTCCAGCCTCAGGACCTGGTGGCCTCGGTCACGGCCAGCGGCCGGATCGAGCCACAGACGAAGGTGGACATCAGCGCCGATATCACCGGGCGCATCACGCAGATCGCGGTCAAGGAAGGCGACTGGGTCAAGAAGGGGCAGTTCCTGCTGCAAATCGACCCGTCACAGTATGAGGCCTCCGTCGCCCGCGCCGAGGCGCTGCTGTCCGCTTCGACGGCCTCACAGGTCCAGGCCAGGGCCAACTACGACCAGGCGGAACGGACGGTCGGGCGCGCCAAGGAGCTCAGCACCAGCAGCCCGAACCTGATCTCGACCGAGGCGGTGGAGCAGGCGCAGACCGCGTTTGATGTCGCCAAGGCCAATCTGAACGCTGCCAACGCGCAGATGGCGCAGAATCGCGCCACGCTGCAGGACTCAAAGGATCAGCTCGCCAAGACGCGGCTCATCAGCCCGCTCGACGGCCGGGTCACCCGCCTCAACGTCGAGGTCGGCGAAGTCGCCGTGCCCGGCACCTTCTCGCGGGAGACGGCGCTGCTCATGACCGTGGCCGACCTCTCCGTGATTCTGGCCAAGGTCCAGGTGGACGAGACCGACGTCGTGCGCCTGGCACTCGGCGACTCGGTGCGCGTCACCATCGACGCCTTCCCCGATACGGCGTTCGTCGGGCGCGTCACCGAAATCAGCAACAGCGCGCAGTTGACCGCCACGGCCACGGCCGGGGGCTCGTCGGATCGGGCCGTCGACTTCGACGTCGAGGTCACCATCTCGAATCCGCCGGCCGACATCCGGCCGGACCTGAGCGCCACCGCCAAGGTCATCACCGATACCCGCACCCAGGTCCCGAGTGTGCCGATTATCGCGCTGACGGTCCGTCCGCACGAGGTGGTGCCCAATGAGAGCGCACCGTCCGGCAGCGAGGCGGCGGATACGTCGGAAAAGAAGATGGTCGACACGGAAGGGGTGTTCGTCGTGCGCGAGGGCATCGCCACCTTCACCCCGGTCAAGGTGGGCATCGCGGGGGAGGAGTACTTCGAGGTCGTGTCCGGCGTGCAGTTGGGCGACTCGATCGTCGCCGGTACCTATCAGACCATCCGCGACCTGCAGGACAGCGCCAAGGTCCGCGCGGCGAAGATTCCCGCGCCGGGTGGAGGCAACAAGTGATGAGTGATCTCGTCATCTCCGTTCGCGACCTCACCCGCTCCTACGAAATGGGCGCCGAGGTGGTCCAGGCGCTCCGGGGCCTCGACCTCGAGATCCGTCGCAACGAGTACGTGGCCATCATGGGACCGTCCGGCTCGGGCAAGTCCACGCTGATGAACATGATCGGCTGCCTGGACACGCCGTCGAGCGGCGAGTACTGGCTGAACGGCCAGGAAGTGTCCCGGATGGGCGACGATGCGCTGGCTCGGGTGCGGAACAAGGAAATCGGTTTCGTGTTCCAGACCTTCAATCTCCTGCCACGCGCCACGGCGCTGCACAATGTTGAGCTGCCGCTGGTCTACGCGGGGACCACCGCGCGCGAACGGCGGGCGCGGGGAGAGGAGGCGTTGGCGCGGGTCGGGCTGGCGGACCGCATGCACCACCGCCCGAACGAGCTCTCGGGCGGGCAGCGGCAGCGCGTGGCCATTGCGCGCGCGCTGGTCAACCGGCCGTCGATCCTGCTCGCTGACGAACCGACCGGGAACCTCGACAGTGCCACGAGCGATGAAATCATGCGGGTGTTCGAGGCGCTCCACGCCGAGGGACAGACCGTGATTATGGTCACCCACGAGGCGGAGATCGCGGCCCACGCCAAGCGGGTCGTGGTGCTGCGCGACGGCCGGGTCGAGAGCGACGTCCTCAACCAGCCGAAGGCGGCCTGATTCGATGCCGATCTGGGAAGCGGTTACGATGGCCCTCCGCACGATCTGGGCGCAGAAGCTCAAGAGCTTCTTCTCCCTGATCGGTGTGCTCATCGGGGTCATGTTCCTGATTGCGGTCGTGTCGATCGTCCAGGGCATGAACGTGTACATGGAAGACCAGTTCGCGAACCGATTGATCGGCCTCAACGTCTTCCAGGTCCGCCAACGGCCGGGCATCGTCACTGGTGACGTGACGCGGGAAACCTGGCTGAGCTGGCGTCGACGCCCGCGAATCAGCTATGCCGACGCCGATTACATCAAGGCAGGCCTCAAGACCCCCGCGACGATCGCCATGTATTGCGCCGATCGGATGCCGCTCTCCTATAACGGCAAGACCGCGAAGGACATCGACCTGATTGGAACCGAAGCGACGTACTTCAAGATCAAGAATTTCGAGATCGCGAACGGGCGCGCCTTCACCGCGCAGGAGGTCCGCGCCTCACAGAACGTCGTCGTCCTCGGCGACCTCGTCGCCGAAAAGCTGTACGCCGGGCAGGATCCGGTCGGCAAGGAAGTCTCGATCGCCGGGCTCCCCTACCGCATCGTCGGGGTGGTGGCCAAGCAGGGGACGATGTTCGGCTTCTCCATGGACAAGTTTGCCATCATGCCCTACACCGCCCCGGCGCGGCGTTACATCTGCCCGATCAACATCCTGGATGACATCCAAATCCAGACCGCCGGGCCGACCGATATGCTCGCGGCGATGGCCGAGGTCGAGGCGATGATGCGGATCCGGCGCCAGCTCAAGCCGGCGCAGGAAAACAACTTCTACCTGCAGACGGCGGAAGGCGCGCTCGAGGGCTGGAAGCGATTCTCCAAGATTCTCTTCATGGCTCTGCCGGGCCTGGTCGCCATATCCCTGGTGGTCGGCGGCATCGTGATCATGAACATCATGCTCATGGCGGTGTCCGAACGGACCCGGGAAATCGGCATCCGCAAGGCGCTCGGTGCCAAGCGGAGGGACATTCTGGCCCAGTTTGTCGTTGAGTCAGCCACGCTGTCAGTGGTCGGCGCAGGCTTGGGCATCGGCGCGGGGATCCTGTTGGCCTTCGTGGTACGAGCCCTCTCACCGCTGCCGGCCGCGGTGGCCCCCTGGTCCATCCTGGTGGGCGTCGGTCTCGGCATCTTTGTCGGCGTCGTGGCGGGCGTCTACCCAGCCACGCGTGCCAGTCGGTTGGATCCCATCGTGGCGCTCCGCGCCGAATAACGAGGAGCCACCATGTCGCAGACGTTCAGCCGGGCCTTTGAGGGGATCGGCATTGCGCTCGACTCGCTCCGCGCCAGCAAGGTGCGTGCGGCGCTGACCATCCTCGGCGTGGCCATCGGCGTCATGGTGGTCATCGCCATGGCCTCCGCCATTACCGGCATCAACCGCGCGCTGGAACGGGAACTGGAGTCTGCCGGCCCGCGGACCTTCTTCGTCCAGCGGTTCTTCCAGGGCGGGCTCAATATTTCCGATGGCTCGGACGAGCTCTCTCCGTGGCGCAAGAACCCCTGGATCACGGTGAATGAGTCGGAGATGATTCGCCAGCTGCCGGCCATCCAGGAGGTCTCGATCGACGAGTCGACCCGGGGCGCGGTCAAATACGGCGACATCGACCTGCCCAGCGTCGGGGTGGCGGGCTTCGGCCCGGCCTGGGTCTACGTGACCGGCGGCGAGATCGTGGCCGGACGGAGCTTCACCGCCATGGAGTACGCCGCCGGCGCCCGCGTGGCCGTCATCAACGACAAAGTGGCGGAGCGGCTCTTCCCGGGGCTCGACCCCATCGGGAAGACGATCAAGATCTTCGGACAACCGTTCCAGGTCATCGGCCTGCACGTGGCCGCGGCTTCCCTCTTCGGGGGCGGCGACGAGGCTCGACTCGCGATTCCGCACAGCACCTTTGAGAAGGTCGCGGATTACTGGAAGGGGTGGATGAGCATCTCCGTCATGCCGGTCGAAGGCGTGACGGTGGGGGAGGCCCAGGATCAGGTCGTGGCCGCTCTCCGTGGCAGTCGCGGTCTCAAGCCGGCGCAGGAGAATAACTTCGCCATCCTGACCCAGGACCGGATCCTCGAGACCTTCGACAGCATGACGAGCGCCTTTTTCCTCGTGATGCTGGCCCTGTCGAGCGTCGGCCTCATGGTTGGCGGAGTCGGCGTGGTGGCGATCATGATGATCTCCGTCACCGAACGCACCCGTGAGATCGGCGTGCGCAAGGCACTGGGCGCCACGCGGCGTGAGGTCCTCTTCCAGTTCCTCGTGGAGGCGGCCACGCTCACGCTCGTCGGCGGTGTGGTCGGCATGATGCTCGGCGGGCTGATTGCCCTCGCGATCAACAAGCTGACCCCGATTCCCGCCGCCGTACCGCTCTGGTCCGTGGTGGTGGCCCTCCTGGCGTCCATCGTCACCGGCATCATGTTCGGCATGTACCCGGCCAACAAGGCCAGTAAGCTGGACCCGGTCGAAGCGCTGAGATACGAATAGGCATGGCCGCGTGAACGTAGGGGCGCAAGGCGTTGCGCCCCTACGCGCGTCCCCCCTGCCCCGCTAGTTTTCTCCCATGTCCTTCCGTGAAGCCCTCCGCCTCGCCCTCCAGTCCATCCTCGGCAGCAAGTTGCGGTCGTTTTTCACCCTGCTCGGCATCATCGTCTCGGTCGGGTTCCTGGTGGCGGTGGTGGCCATCATCCAGGGGATGAACGCCTACGTCAAGGAGAACATCACCGGCGCCGTCATCGGGACCAACGCCTTTCAGGTCCGGCGGACGCCGGTGTCGTTCGGGTTGATGGACGACGAGGAGGTGCGGTCCATCGCCAAGCGCCCCCTCGTGACCACCGACGACGCCGAGGTCGTGCGGCGCGCCCTTCCCGACGCCGAGGCGGTCGCCTTCCAGTCGGGATGGCCGACGCCGACGAGCGATCTCACCTACCGCAACCAGCGGATCGGCGACGTCCTGGTGTTCGGCATCACCCCCGCCTACCAGATTGTACGCGACTACGTCTTCGCCGCCGGCGACCCGATGAGCGAACCGGACGTGACGGGGCGACGGATGGTGGCCATCGTGGGGTTCGACGTGGCGGACAAACTCTTCGGCGACCCGGAGAAGGCGATCGGCAAGGCCATTCGAATCGCGGGGCGTGAGTTCACGATCAAGGGGGTCGTCGCCAAGAAGGGGAAAGTGCTCGGGCAGTCGTTCGACGGCTTTGCCCTGATTCCCTACTCCACGTTCGAATCGATCTACGGACGCCGCAAGACCACGGTGGTCTCGGTCAAGATGCGCGACGCGGACGAGGTGGAGCCCGCCATGGCCCGCGCTCAGGAGGCGATGCGGCTGGCGCACAAGCTCCGGCCCAACGAGCCCGACGACTTCACGGTGGACAAGGCCGATGCCCTCGTCGCCTTCTGGAAGCGCCTCACCAAGGTCCTCTTCACGATCGTTCCCGCCGTGGTCTGCATCGGCATCGTGGTGGGCGGTATCGTGATCATGAACATCATGCTGATGACGGTCAACGAACGGACCAGGGAAATCGGCGTCCGGAAGTCCCTCGGCGCGACGCGCCGGGACATTCAGCGCCAGTTTCTCGTGGAGGCCGCCACCCTTTCGTTCTTCGGGGGCATCCTGGGGGTCGTGGCGGGGTGGTCCCTCGCGCTCCTGGTCTCCTCGTTTACGCCGCTCCCGGCGCGGGTGACCCTCTGGTCGATCTCGTTGGCCCTGGCCCTCGGGATCGGCACCGGCCTGATCTTCGGCGTCTATCCCGCCTCGCGCGCCGCGAAACTCGACCCCATGACCGCGCTCCGCGCCGAGTGACGCGATGATTCCACTGAGTCGGATCGGTGAGGGCGTCCTGATGGCGCTGGACGCCATGCGCGCCAACAAGATGCGCTCCGCGCTCACCGTGCTGGGTGTGATCATCGGCGTGGCGACGGTGATGACCATGGCGTCCATCGTCCAGGGCGTGCGCTCCCAGATCTTCAACGCCATCGAGGTGGCCGGGCCGACCACGTTTTACGTGATGCGGTACTTCTCGCAGACGCCCCTCAATCCGGACAACCTCCCGTATGAGGTACGCATCCGGCCGGTGCTCCGGGAGAGCGACGCCGAAGCGATCCGGCAAGTCCCGGAGATTCAGTACGCCGGCATGTGGATCCAGGTCTTCGCACGGCTGGAGTACCAGGGAACCCAGACTCAGATGATCACCGTGTGGGCGGCGGACGACCATTACATGGAGCTCCAGGGCGGCACCCTGCTCCGAGGTCGCTTCTTCACCCGATCAGAACTCACCGGGGAACAGGTGATGGTCCTCGAGGAGCAGACCGCGGAACACCTCTTTGGCCGGCTCGACCCGATGGAGCGGACCGTCCGGGTGAATGGCGTGCCGTTCCGGATCATCGGCATCTACCTGAAACCCGACAACATCTTCGAGCCCCCAGGGCAGGAGACAGCGGGGATCATCCCCTATCGCGCGGCCAAGTACAATCTGCGATACGACGAGACCAACACCCTCTGGATCTCGGTCAAGGGCCGCCCCGAGATCAGTGTCGCGAAGGCGCAGGACCTCGTGACGGTCGCCCTGAGGCGCGAGCGCAAACTCCGGCCAGGCGTCCCGAACACCTTCGACCTGATCACGCAGGACCAGATTCTCGACATCATGGGAAGCCTGACCTCCGCCTTCTTCGGTGTCATGGTGGCGCTCTCGAGCGTAGCCCTCCTCGTCGGGGGCATCGGGGTGATGGCCATCATGATGGTATCGGTCACCGACCGCACCAGAGAGATCGGCCTCCGGAAGGCGCTCGGGGCCACTCGCCGGGAGATTCTGCTCCAGTTTCTCGTGGAGGCCGCCACCCTGACGCTGATGGGGGGTCTCCTCGGCATCCTGGTAGGGCTGGGACTCGGCGAGGTCCTGAAACGCGTGCTCAATCTGGAGTCCTCAGTGCCCCTCTGGAGCGCCGCACTGGCCACGGTGGTCTCGGTGGGCATCGGGCTGGCCTTCGGGCTCTACCCGGCCAATAAGGCTGCCGCGATGGACCCCATCGAGGCGCTGCGCCACGAGTAGGCGGGGAAGCGGGGAGGCGGAGAGGCGGGGAGGCGGCTAAGTTATTTCCCCATGAGCGTAGACATCCTGGCCATCGCGGCCCATCGTGACGACGTCGAACTGACCTGCGCCGGGACCCTGCTCCGCGCGATCGATCAGGGGCAGACCGCCGGCATCCTCGACCTGAGCGCCGGCGAAAGCGGCACCCGCGGCAGCGCCGACCTCCGGGCCGCCGAGGCGGAGGCGGCGGCGAAGATCCTCGGGGTCTCGGAACGCCGGAACGCAGGCCTCCCCGATGCACATCTTCAGAACTCCGAGGAGGCGCGGCGGGTGGTGGTGGCGGAGATCCGTCACTCCCGGCCCCGCGTCGTGATCTTGCCGTTCCCGGTGGGACGCCACCCCGACCATCGAATCGCCTCCGAGCTGGGTCGCGACGCCTGCTTCCTCGCCGGGCTCGCCAGGTATGACGCCGATGGCGAGCCGCACCGCCCGCACAAGCTCCTTTATGCCCTCAGCTATCGCGAGGACCCCGTCAAGCCGACCTTCGTGGTGGACATCAGCGCCCAGTTCGAGCGGAAGCTGGCCGCCATCCGGTGTTACGCCAGCCAGTTTGACGGTGCCAAGGCCGCCGGCGAAATCTTCCCGACCGGTCAGGATCTCTACGCGCTGGTCGAGACGCAGAACGCGCATTACGGCTCACTCATCCGCACGCGGTTCGGGGAGCCCTACTTCACCCAGGAAACCGTCCGGATCGACGACGTGCTCGCGCTCGACGTCGCCAGCATGTAGAGTATCTTTGCCTCCATGACTCATCCCCCCGTGTATCTCGACCACGCCGCCACGACCCCCGTGCGCGCCGAGGTGCTCGAAGCCATGCTCCCGTTCCTGGGCCCCGCCGCCTTCGGCAATCCCTCGAGTGCGCATCGCTTTGGTCGCACCGCGCGCGCCGGCATCGAGGAGGCACGGCGCCAGGTCGCCACCGCCCTCGGCGCCGAGCCGAGCCAGGTCATTTTCACCTCCGGCGGCACCGAGGCGGATAATCTCGCCGTCGTCGGGGCATCGCTCGCGGCCGGGGCCGAAGGCCGCCCGATGCACGCGGCGGTCTGTGCGACGGACCACAAAGCCGTGCTCGCCGCGGCCCACGCCGTGGCCCGTCTCGGCGGATCGGAAACAGTCCTGCCGGTCGACAGCCACGGGATCCTCGACCTGGCGGCCCTCGACGCGGCACTGGCGGCCAGGCCCGCGATCGTGTCCGTCATGTGGGTCAACAACGAGGTGGGAACCGTCCAGCCAGTGGGGGAAATCGGCCGCCGGTGCCGCGCCGCTGGCACGATGTTCCACACCGATGCGGTGCAGGCGTTCGGGCAACTCCCGGTCACGATGGAGGACACGGGGGCCACACTCCTCACGATTTCCGGGCACAAGATCGGCGCGCCGAAGGGTATCGGCGCGCTCGTCGTCCAAAGTCGTGCGGCCGTTGAGGCGATCATCCATGGTGGGGGCCAGCAGTTTGGACTCCGGCCCGGCACCGAAAACGTGCCGGGCTCCGTCGCACTCGGCAAAGCAGCCGAACTCGCCGCCGCCGAGCAGGCCGCCAAGGCCACGCGTCTCGGCAAGCTCCGGGACGAGCTGGCCGCACGGATCCGGATCGCTATTCCCGACATCGTCTGGATTGCCGAGGGTGCGCCGCGCGCGCCCCACGTGCTCAGCCTGGGGATCCCGGGCGCGGACGCCGAGGCGTTGCTCATGCATCTCGACCTGCAGGGCGTGGCGGCATCGGGGGGCTCCGCGTGCACCACCGGCGCGGCGGAGCCGTCGCACGTGCTCACCGCGATGGGCGTCCCGCGGGAGCTCGCGCTGTGTACGATCCGCTTCTCGATGGGCCGGGAAACCACGCAGGCCGATATCGACCGGGCCGTTGCGGTGTTGCCCACCGTCGTGGCCAAGGTGCGCACGCTGGGAGGGTTGCTCGGTCGTGCCTGAACGGGTGCTGGTGGCGATGTCGGGCGGCGTGGACAGTTCGGTGGCCGCGGCGCTGCTCGTTGAGCAGGGCTATGAGGTCGTGGGTGCCACCATGAAGCTCTTCTGCTATGGCGACTCGGTCCCCGATCGGCCCTGTTGCTCGCTGGATTCGATCAACGACGCGCGCGATGTGGCCGCGGCGCTGGGCATTCCGCACTATGTGCTCAACCTCGAAGACCGCTTCTCGCTGCACGTCATCCAGAACTTCGTGTCGGAGTACAGTCGTGGGCGGACCCCGATCCCCTGCGTGCGGTGCAATTCCTTCACCAAGTTCCGCGACCTCCTGGCCCACGCCGATTCCCTCGACTGCGACTACATCGCCACTGGCCACTATGCCGTGGCCCGCGACGGCGCGCTGTACCGTGGTGAGGACCGGAACAAGGACCAGAGCTACTTCCTCTGGGGGATCGACCGGGTCGTGGTGGCGCGGATGCTGACGCCGGTCGGCAGTTCCACGAAGGACGAGACGCGGGCCCTGGCGCGCCGGCTGGGGCTGGCCACGGCGGACAAGCCGGAGTCGGTGGAAATCTGTTTCGTGCCGGACGATGACTACGTCGGCGTGCTGCAGCAGCATCTCCCCGCCGACGCCCCGGCACTTACCCCCGGTCCTCTCACGACCGTCGCCGGCGAGGTGATCGGCGAGCACGAGGGGTTTGCGCGGTACACCGTCGGCCAGCGTCGCGGGCTTCCGGGAGGTTTCGCCGAGCCGATGTATGTGGTGGCCATTCGGCCGGAGGGTCGCGAAGTGGTGATCGGGCCGGAAGCGGCGCTCGAGGGCAACCGCCTCGGGCTGGCGGAGGTGAACTGGCTGGCCCCGGCGCTCACCGTCGGCGATCGATGCGGCGTGCAGATCCGGTACCGCGCGCGCGCCATCCCTGCCACCGTCACGGCGCGCAGCGATGACGGCATCGCCCTCCTGCTCGACACCCCCGGTCGAGCCATATCTCCCGGGCAGTCGGGGGTCCTCTACGGCGCCGACGACCGCGTCCTCGGCGGCGGAGTGATTCAATGAAACGTTTCGTGCGCTCCGTGACCACGGCGGCAGCAGTCATGGCGGGTGCGGTGAACGCCTCGGCCCAGTCGGACCAGGTGCCGATGACGATCGCAAAGTTCCTCGCGGTGCGCGCGGTCTCTGACCCGCAGCCGTCGCCCGACGGCCGGCTCCTCGCCTTCACCGTTTCCGCCCCCTCACTCGACGAGGACCGCAACCGCAGCCGCATCTGGCTGGCAGACCTCGGTTCCGGGGAAACTTGGGAAGCGACGTCGGGGTCGGGGAGTGAGCGGTCGCCGCGCTGGTCGTCAGACGGCAAGACCTTGTCGTACATCTCGACCCGGGTAGACGGCGCCCAGATCTGGCGCCTCCCGATTCGTGGCGGAGAACCTACCCGCATCTCATTCGTTCCCGGCGGCATCTCCGAGTTCCTGGTGTCCCCGGGTGGCAAGGCGATGTTTTACATCAAGGATGTGCAGTGGCCCGCGGCGCAGGAGATCAACCAACGCAACTCTCCCTACCCCACGGAAGCAAAGATCTGGACCGAGCTGTTCTATCGGCACTGGAGTGAGTGGCGTGTCGGACAGCGCCAGCATGTCTTCCGCCTCGAGCCGGGCGATTCCATCGGCACCGACATCACCCCCTATGACCGCGACGTCCCCACCCTGGCCCTCGGCGGGGTCGGCGTGGCGCTCTCGCAGTTCGGGACCGAAGTGGCGGTGGTGCTGAATCCCGACTCGTCACTGGCCACCAGCACCAACAACGACATCTTCGTCATGGGGCCCGACGGCAGCGGCCGTCAGGCGATTACGACCAACCCTGCCAACGACAACTCGCCGGCGTACTCACCGGATAGTCGCTACGTGGCGTACCTGGCCATGACCGTACCCGGCTTCGAGGCGGACCGTCAGCAGGTGATGATCTACGAGCGGGCCACCGGCCGGCGGCGGGCGCTGAGCGCCGAGTGGGCATTGTCGGTGGACGCCATCACCTGGACGCCCGACTCGCGCGCGCTGATTGCGGAGGTGCCGGAGCGCGGGGGGGTATCGTTCTACCGGATCGACGTCGCCACTGGCCGCCGCGCCCTCCTCGTATCGGGCGGCGTGAACCGCGCGGCGCGCATCCCCCCGCGCGGCGATGACATGGTGTTCCTGCGGAGCACCGCCGATCGCCCCGCCGAGGTCTGGGCCGCGAATTGGACGAGCGGCCTGGGCCTCCGCCAAGTCACCACCCAGAACGATGAATGGCGAACGGACCTCGCACTCAACCCGCTGGAACCATTCGGCTTCGTCGGGGCCCTCGGGGACTCGGTGTTCGGGTGGGTCATGAAGCCGCCCGGCTTCGACCCCGCGAAGCAGTACCCGGTGGCGTACCTCATCCACGGTGGCCCGCAGGGAGCGTGGAGCGATGAATGGCACCCCCGCTGGAACTACGCGATGTTCGCGGCACGGGGCTACGTGGTGGCCGCCGTCAACTTCCACGGAAGCACCGGGTACGGTCAGGCGTTTACCAACAGCATTTCCCTCCACTGGGGGGACTACCCCTACGACGACCTGATGAAGGGGCTCGACGTCGTGGTAGCGAATCCGTGGGTGGACGGCAGTCGAGTCGGCGCCGCCGGTGCGTCGTACGGCGGCTACATGATCTACTGGATGGCCGGCCAGACGAACCGATTCCGCACCTTGGTGGCGCACGACGGAATCTTCAACCCGGTGAGCTTCATCGGGACGACGGAGGAGCTCTGGTTCCCGATCCACGAATTCGGTGGCACACAGCTGATGCCATCGGCACGCGCGACGATGGAAAAATGGTCACCGGCCAACTACACGGCGCGCTGGCAGACTCCTCTGCTGATCATTCACGGCCAGGATGATTATCGCGTGGATGTGTCCGAGGGATTCCAGGCGTACACCGCGCTGCGGCTGCGCGGGTTGCCCGGCAAGTTCCTCTATTTCCCGAACGAGGGGCATTTCGTCCTTCGGCCGCGGGACCGGCGCCTCTGGTGGAGCACGGTGCTCGACTGGCTGGACGCTTCGCTTCGCCCGACGCCGTAGCGTCGGACCCCTGCATCCGTCCGAGGACCCATGAAATCGTTCCTGATCCGGTGGATGATCAACACCATCGCTCTCTCAGCGGCGGTACAGGTCATTCCCGGCATCCATTTCACCGACGGGCCTCTCCAGCTGCTGGCGGTGGCGCTCGTCTTCGGCGTGGTCAACGCCGTCCTCCGGCCCATCCTGACGGTGCTTTCGTGTCCGCTGGTCCTGCTGACGCTAGGCCTCTTTACGCTGGTGATCAACGGTGTGATGCTGATGCTCACCGCCCGCCTGGCGGCCATCTGGAATCTCGGGTTCCGCGTGGACGGTTTCTGGCCGGCGTTCTGGGGCGGACTGGTGGTGGGGCTGGTCAGTCTGGCGCTGGCGCTCCTGGTGAGCGGGGATCAGCGCCCGGGGAAGGGGTGATACCCATCACACCGAACGTGGGGCAGGCTGCTTAACGTTTCGGATGGGCCATCGTCTACTGGGCGAAGTGCCCATCTGATACGATCAACTTAAGGAGTCTCACCCATGCGATTCCATACCACCGCACTCCTGGTGGCCGCCGCCTTTGCTGCAACTGCTTGCAGTGACGCACCGACCGGTACCTCCAGCGAGGAGAGCGCGGTCCAGCAGGCCTACCTCGACGTCGATGCCGGATATTTCGACGAGAACCCCGGTGGCGACGAGATGTTCGCCTCCCCTATCCTGACCTCCTCCCCCACACTCGTTTCGGCCCCCGGCGATCCGTACGTGGCCCCCGAACATTGGGGGCGGCGCCGCGCCGACGAGCGCCCGAGCCGTGACCGCATCGTGGTCATCGAGGGTGACACCGCCAAGGTATTCGTGGCCGTTCGATTTCGGGGCCGGTTCCTCGTGGACACCACCTTCGACGACATCGTGAATCCGGGCGCCAAGCCGATGCACGAGACCCTGCGGCATCATGCCGTGTTCGTGAAGGATGAAGACGCACGGCGGGGCTGGCGCCTCATCGCCATGAGCCTCGGCAACATTGTCGATACCGATCCCGCCCGGCGGACGGTGGAGATCGCTTCGATGCAGGTCTCGGTGAACGGAACCGAGGTTGGCGAGGTCACCGACCCGACCCAGCTGTTCCGGGTGCAGGGTGACGTGCCGGAACTGCATGTGGGCGACAGCATTGTCGTGACCGTTGGGGTCCGCAACAGCACCGGGACCGACCTGGTGCCGCCAACCCAGGTGTTCCTCCACGTTCGGCATCACCGGGCCGACCAGGACCGCTGGGGACGCATCCTGATGCGGCTCGCCGATGACGGCACCTGGAGCATGGGCTGGACGGTGCGCCGACCGGGTATTGCCCGGATGGCCGTCGATGCGATCGACTCGGAAGCACTCCAGACGCAGACGGGTGACAACTACCGGGCGAACATCTGGGCGTTCCCGTACCGCGCCATTCGCTAATCGAACCAGCATGGCAAGGAACGCCGGCCCCGGAGATACTTCCGCGGCCGGCGTTTCTTGTTCTAAAACCTTTTACAGCAATATGTTACACGTTTGTGACAGGGCTTCCCGATGCCTGACATTCGGGCTACATTTCAAATGTGATTACTTCCCCCTCCACTGTACCCGCGACCGAGCCATCGGCTGACCTCAAGCACGCCGGGCTGTATTTCAACCGGGAACTCTCCTGGCTGGAATTCAACCGGCGCGTCCTCCACGAGGCGCAGGATCGGCGGACGCCCCTGCTCGAGCGACTCAAGTTCCTGGCGATTTTCGCGGGCAACCTGGACGAGTTCTTCCAGGTCCGAGTGGCCGGCCTCCGCCGGCAGGTGGACGTTGGCTATAGCGAGCGCACTGCCGACGGCCTGACGCCGGACGAGCAACTGCGCAGCATTGCCGAGATCGCGCGCGGCATGGTGGCGGACCAATACCGCTGCCTGCTCGGGGAGGTCGTGCCGGAACTCGCGCAGGCCGGCGTGCACCTCCTGCTCGATTTCGAGGAGGCCACCGAGGAAGATCGTGCACACCTGAAGGCGTACTTCCAGCGGAACGTCTTCCCGGTGCTGACGCCGCTGGCCGTCGACCCGGCCCACCCCTTTCCCTACATCTCGAACCTGAGCATTTCGATTGCCGTCTTCCTCCGCGGGGTGGACGGCGAGGAACGCTTTGCCCGCGTGAAGGTGCCCAAGATTCTCCCGCGGTGGGTGGCGCTGCCCGGCACGCACCGATATCTCCCCCTCGAGCAACTGATCGGCGCCCATCTCGAGTCGCTCTTCCCCGGGGTGGAGATCCTGGGCTGGCACTCGTTCCGGATTACGCGAAACACCGATCTCCAGATTGATCATGACGAGGCAGAAGACCTGCTGAGCCTGATCCAGGAAGAGGTGCGCAATCGCCGATTCGCCGAAGTGTCGCGGGTGGAAGTCGGCGCCGGCACGCCGACCGCATTGCGCCAGCTGCTGCTGGCGGAGTTCAACGCCTCGCAGGACGAGGGGATCGACCTCACGCTCGGGGACGTCTACGAGATACCGGGGCTCCTCGACTGCTCCGACCTGATGTCTCTCGCGACGCTTGACCTCCCAGAGCTCCGGGATCCGCCGTTCCTGCCGGCCACCCCGGCACGGCTCGCTTCCGGGCGCAGCGTGTTCGACGTGATCCGGGAGGGCGACCTCCTTCTCCACCACCCGTATGACAGCTTCCAGACCTCGGTCGAGCGGTTTCTCCAGCAGGCGACGGACGACCCCGACGTGCTGGCCATCAAACTCACACTCTATCGGACCGGTGGTGATTCGAGCATCGCACGGCTCCTGGCACACGCCGCCGAGCGGGGGAAACAGGTCGCGGTGCTGATCGAGCTGCAGGCCCGATTCGACGAGGAGAGCAACATCATCTGGGCGCAGCGGCTGGAGGACGTTGGCGTGCACGTCAGCTACGGCGTGTCCGGCCTGAAGACCCACACCAAGATCATGCTCGTTGTGCGCCGCGAAGGCGACGAGATCCGGCGGTATGTGCACATCGGCACCGGCAACTACAACCCGCGCACCGCGAGGCTCTACACCGACTTCGGTCTCTTCTCGAGCGATCCCGCCCTCGGTGAGGATCTGACGGATCTCTTCAACGAACTCACGGGGTTCGGCGTCACGGAGCGGTTCCGCAAACTCCTCGTGGCGCCGCGGACCATGCGGGGGCGCTTCGTCGAGATGATTCGCCGCGAATCGGCGCATGCGCGGGCGGGTCGTCCGGCTCGCATCCTCGCCAAGATGAACGCCCTGGTCGACCAGGAAATGATCCAGGAGTTGTATGAGGCCTCACAGGCCGGCGTGCAGGTCCAGCTGATCATCCGGGGGATCTGCTGCCTCCGCCCCGACGTACCCGGGGTGAGCGACAACATTCGGGTCATCAGCATCGTGGGGCGATTTCTCGAACACAGCAGGGCGTTCTGGTTTCACAACGGTGGGGCGGACGAGGTCTACATCGGCTCGGCGGACTGGATGCCGCGCAACCTGGACCGCCGCGTGGAAGCGGTGGTGCCGATCGAAGACCCGCATCATCGGCGGGTGATGCGCGACCTGCTCGAATTGATGTGGGAGGACAATCGCCAGGCGTGGGACCTGCTGACCGATGGAACCTACCGCCAGCGGCTGCCGCCCTCGCCCCAGGAGGAGCGCGCGACGCACCGGCGGCTGCTGGAAGCTAGTACTTAAGCCCCGCCAACTCCGCCAGTTGACGCACCAGTGCTTCCTGTTCGGGCGTCAGCTTCTCGGGCAGCTCGACCTTCACGGCCACGATCTGATCGCCGCGACGCCCCCCCCGCTCGAGCCCCTGACCCTTGATCCGGAACTTGCGCCCCGGCTGTGTGCCGGCCGGGATCTTGAGCACGATCTTCTTGCCATCCAGCGTCCGCACCCGCAGGCGAGTACCGAGCAGCGCCTGGGCAAGATTCACCGGGACCTCGCAGAGCAAGTCGAGGCCGTCGCGGTGGAAGAAGCGATCGGGCTCGACCGTGAACACCACGATCAGGTCGCCCGCCTGCCCCCCGCCGCGCGCCGGTTGCCCCTGGCCCTTGAGCCGGACCTTGGCGCCGGTCTCCGTCAGCGGAGGGACCGAAATCAGGACTCGCCGCTCGGCGCGAATGTCACCCGCTCCGCCGCAGGTCGGGCAGCGCTCCGACGGCACCGTACCCTTTCCACGGCACTTCGGGCAGGGGCGATTGACGGCGAAGCCTCCCTGACCGAATGAAATTGAACCGCGGCCATTGCACTCGTCACAGGTGGCGATCTTGGCCCCGGGCGCGCCGCCACGACCCTTGCAGGTGGCGCAGGTCTCGGTGACCGGAAGGGTGACTGGCACCTTGCCGCCGAACATGGCGACGCGGAACGGGACTTCGACGTGCGCCTCGAGGTTCTCCGCGACCGGCTCGTCCCGACGCCCGCGTCCGAAAAGCGACGAGAAGATGTCGCCGAGGCCACCAAGGTCCCCGAACTCGAACCCCTCCATCCCAGGCTGCGCCTGCCCACCGGCCCCGCCGCCCCGCTGCCCAGCCGCCCCGCTCCGGCGCGGCTCAAACGCACCCAGCCGCCGCATCTGATCGTACTTCTTCCGCTTGTCGGCGTCAGAAAGGACGCCGTGCGCTTCCGAGATTTCCTTGAAGCGCTCGGCGGCCGCGGGATTGTTGGGATTGGCATCGGGATGGTGCTGCTTGGCGAGCCGACGGTAGGACTTCTTGATCTCCGCCGTGGTCGCCGAGTCCGGGACACCCAGAACCTGGTAGTAGTCCCGCTGCGCCACCTAGGCCTGCCCCGGATCGGCATACACCTGCACCCGGGCGGGCCGCAGGAGCGTGCCCTGGAAGCGGTACCCGACCTGGAAGGTGCGGGCGACCGTGTGGTCCTGTTCCGGCGCGGTCGGCGGCGTGGTGGCCACCGCTTCGTGGAGTTCGGGGTCGAAGGGGAGCCCGACGGCGTCGATCCGCTCGAGACCCACCAGCTCCAGTTCTTTCCAGAGCTTTCGGGCCAGCAACTCCATCCCCTGATAGAGTGACTCGACCGTCATGACGGCCGGATCGCCGGAGAGGAGTCGGTCGATGTCGTCCAATTCATCGAGTAGGCGACCGACGAGTGCACCCTGCGCACGCGACGTCAGTTCCTCGCGCTCCTTGAGGGTCCGCTTCCGGAAATTGTCATATTCGGCGGCCAGCCTGGCAAAGCGGTCCTTCAGCGCGTCGTTCTCCGCTTCAAGGCGGTGGATCGCCTCAAAAGGCGGCTCGAGGGGCACACCCCCAATGACGGCGGGGTCGCTGTCCTCGGGGCCGACTTGCTCGGCATCAGTCAGCGCGCCGGAGGGATCGTCCAGACCGTTCTCGCCAGCAGTCACTTTGGGGTCCGTTGGTTTTTCCATAGAATGAAACTAATAGCAACCGGCGTGCCCCGGAGGCGGGTCATTCTGGCAGGCTCTTCAGGCGCCGCCAGAGCTCGAACAGGGCCTGTTGTGCGGCTCGGCCGCGGATTTCGGTTCGCGTCCCCACGAACTTGCCGCGGACCACCTCCGTGAGGCCCGGGAGCGCAAACCCAAGCCACGCTGTGCCGACCGGTTTCTCGTCCGAACCGCCCTCGGGCCCGGCGATCCCCGTAATCGACACCGCCACATCGGCACCCAGCGCCCGGGCCGCCCCGAGGGCCATCTCGCGCGCCACGGGCTCGCTCACCGCTCCATGTGTACTCAAGAGGTCACTGGGGACGCCAAGGAGCCGTTGCTTCGTCTCATCGGCGTATGAGATGATCCCGCCGAGGAACTGGCTCGAGCTCCCCGGGATGGCCGTCAACCTGCCCCCAAGTAGCCCGCCGGTACATGATTCGGCCACCGCAATGGTGAGCTTGCGCCGACGTAACTCGGCGAGGACGACCTCTGCGATGTCAGCGTCCCCCCTGCCGTAGGCGTGGTCGCCGGCCCGGTCGGCGAGGAGCCCAGCGGCGGCCTTCAGCCTCCGGTCGGCCTCCTCCGGCGGGAGATGCCAGGCGGTCAGGCGCAGGTCGACGCTGCCAAGACCGGGAAGGAAGGCGAGGGAGAGGGGCGCGATCGCCTCGTCGATGGCACCCAGTCGCTCCGAGAGTGTCGACTCGGCGATGCCGGTGGTCCGGACGGTGGCCGATCGGATCACGCCCCCGTCACGGCGTCGTTCCGCCAGACGGGGCGCGACGAACGTCGCCACGAGATTCCGCATTTCTACCGGAACGCCGGGCAGCATGACGACCAGCCCAGGGTCCCCTTCGAGCCAGAGGCCGGGCGCAGTGCCCCAACGATTGGGGAGGACGGTCGCGCCCTCCGGGACCTCCGCCTGTCCGCGGTTATTGGCGGTCGGCACTCGGCCGAATCGGGCGAACCGTTCTTCGAGGGCGGCCCAGACGGCGGGATCGAAGACGAGGCGCGCGCCGAAGAGGGCGGCGACGGCGGACTTGGTGATGTCGTCGGCCGTCGGGCCAAGCCCGCCGGTCGTGATGACGGCCCCGGTCCGCTCCAAAGCGGCGGAGACGGCATCGCGGATGTCGGCCACATCATCCGACACGGCGGTGCGGCGAACGACACGCACGCCGAGGGCCGCGAGCGCGCGCGCGATCTCGGCACCGTTGGTGTCCACCGTGAACCCGAGCAGCAGCTCGGTGCCGACGGTCAC
>SPDF01000161.1 GCA_004525055.1 Gemmatimonadales bacterium
GCCAGGGTCCCGTGGCCATCCGGTCCCATGAAGCCGGCTGCCTCGTGAGACGGGGGCTCCGGGAATTCCTTCACCTGCGCCATGGTCAGCGTGGTAGCCCGCGCGAGCGGCAGATGGCAGGTGGCGCAGGCGGTGTCGGGGGCGGCCAGGTGCTCCGTCTTGATGCCGTGACAAGCCAGGCACTGCGGCAGCACCGCCGGCTCGACGGTCATCCAGGAGCTACCATCAGGGATGTGGCAGGCGGGGCAGTTCAGCGTCGAATCCCGACCCGCCTTGGCGATCACTTCTTTTCCGTGCTCCGCGTGTGTGAACCGCAGGTTTGTCCCAGCAGCCCGCGGCGCCTTCCAGTCCACTCGGCGTTCAATCGTCCCGTCGTGGCAGTTCACGCAACCCACACCAGATGGGAGGAGCGGCGACGCGGCATCGATCGCGCCCGCGTGACACGCGGTGCAACTCGGGAAGACCTTCGCGTGCTGGACATGGTCGAACCGATCAGCGTCCTGCGCCGAAAGGGAAGCAGTCACGAAGACCAGGGCGAGGATCAGGAGCGGGAGTACGCGTTGCATGTCAGTACCCCGCCGGTCGGTTGGTGATGGCCTTGGGGAGCGGGAGTCGGTCCGCCGAGCTGAAGGTCATCACGACCTTGGCCCCGAATCGGATCTGGTCCCACTCGAAGGAGGCGGCATCTGGCCGTTCGCGGTTCTCGTCGTACCGGGCCATCGTGAAGGCCACACTTACATTGTCGCGCGCCACGACGGAGGCCTGCATCCCGTACACGAGGACCACCGACTGATCCCAGCGGTACTCCAGGGGTCGGGAGAGGGAACTCCCGTAGACCATGATGGAGTACTCGCCGGTGGGCGCGAAGGTGACGCTGCCATCCCAGCCGCTGGAAGATGCCCCAGTCCCGAATTCCTTCTGATAGCCGAGCTGGGCCCGCCAGGCGTTCGAGAACTGGTAGGTCCCGCCGACCGAATAGCGCCACCCGGAGTCTCCGATGGAGACCAAGGGCGTCGAGGTTTCGGTATCCTCGAACTGGTACGCCTCACCTCGGACGCGGAGTTGGAGTCGCTGGGTGGCCTGGAAGGAGACCGAACCGTAGACGGCGTTGTAGGGCACTGGACTGAAGGCGCCCCAGACGGTCCAGAGCTCGTAGAACGGGGCGTACCGCCTGTAGCCAGCCACGACGCCGAGTCTCGGTGCGGTGAACCGCAGCGCGGCATCCGCGCTGCCCCAGAGCCCGCTGGCCATGTCGTAGATGGCGCCGCCCACGAGGCTCCAGTGGCCGTACGGCCGCAGGGTGGCCGAGGCGGCCACCCGCTCCGACCCGAAGTACTTACTGGTCTGGTCCACTGTCCGCCGGTACTCGGCGCTGAGTTCGGCGTGGGGCGATGCCCACGTGCCGACCAGCCCGGCCACCACCGGACTCTCCTCGGGCAGGTAATCGGACTGAGGGTTCACCTCGCTCGAGGTGATGAGAAGGTTGGAGCCCTGAGCCAGCCCCCAGCCGAGATACCCGGAGAGCGCCAACCCGGCACTCGCGAGCCGTCCCGTCAGCTGCCCGCCGTCGAACCCGTACGCGCCGAGGCGTCCGGAGATCAGCTTTCGGCCCGCGACGATGGTCCAGGCGGGGGCGGCGTACTCGGCGTAGCCCTCGATGAGCTGGAAGTCGGGTGACGTGCCGGGCCAGGAGGCTGCGCTGTTGAAGCCGGTGGTGGCGTAGCCGTTGACTTGGACTCGGAGGCCGGGGAGCCCGAGCCCCCACATCGTCAGCGCGGCCTGTGCCACGGCCGGAGTGGTCGTGTTGATCGGACCGGGCACCCAGTAATTGCAGTACGACGCGCCGGAGGTGCACGACACGGCGTAGCCGGTGGGTGTCTCCAGGCTTCCGTTCCCGGTCGCCACCACGCTGTCCCTCGGGATGCTGTCCGCCTTGTAGCCGCGGAAGCTCACACCCTGGATGCCCCCTGAGAGGCGAAGATTGTAGCCCTGTGCCGATGCGATGGCCGGCAGGAGAGCCACGAGAGACGCCGTGGCGGCGAGGGTCCGCAGGCTCATGTGCCCCTCCCACCCACCAGTCGGGAGCGCCATTCAGCGGGCGTCGCGTCGAGGTGGCAAGGCGTGCATTCCTGGGCCGGGTAGTGATCGGCCTGCTGCGGTTGGTGGCAGGTCAGGCAGAACGACCGCGACGGAGTCAGCTGAGCAATGCGCGCCGGCGTATGGCAGGCATCGCACCCTTCATGGGCGACGGCGGGCGGCGTGTGCGGCGCTTCGATATCGCCACCGGCGTGGCAGGCGGCGCAGTCTTCGGCCTCCGTGTGGTGCTGCTTGTGGCAGGACGCGCAGCCCTTAACTTCGGCGCCGGGCGCCAGCGACACCGGCGTGGTGTGGCACTCCTTGCAGGCCAGCTCTGTGTGCTGGGAGTGCTGGAAGCTCACGTCCCGCGGGCGTGGGGCGTGCGCCGGCACCGCTACTGTGACGCGGTTCGCCGCCACGGTCAAGGCGGAGGCGTCGTGGCAGGCGGCGCAGGCTCGCTCGGCCCCAGCCGAGTGGTGGCAGAGCTGACACCCGCGCGGGGTCTCGAAATTCAGCATGGAGGTTGCCGAGGACGTCGCGTGGCAGGTGAGACATGCCACGGCCTTGTGTTCGGCGTGCTCGAAACTGTCCGCCGGAGCCGGAGAGACGAACGCCGCCGGAGGGTCCTCATCCGGCGGCGCGTCGCCCTTGCCATGAGGGCCGATCGGGTCTGGCCGCGCCGACAGGGACCGGAGCGCCTTGGTGGTATCGAAGGGCAGTGGAGGCTTCCGAACCTTTCCGGTGACCGAGCCGCGCACCCGTTCATGGCAATCGGCGCAGGCGCTGGCGTCCACGCGTGCCGCATGCGGCGTGTGACAGGTTTCGCAGTTCTCGACGGCCTGCCGGTGAATCTTGCCGGTATGGAACTCGACTCGCTCCCAGTCATCGTGACACCCGGCGGTGGTGCAGGACTTCCGCGCATCCGCCGGCTCGATGTTGGTATGCATGTTGTGGCACATGCCGCACTTGCCGCTGTGCGGGTCACGCCTCGGATCAAAGTCCTTGAGGCGCTCCTCCATCTCATGGCAGCTGAAGCACTGCTCGTTGCCGGGGCGGAGCGTTCCCCCCGCGGAATCGACCGTCGCCAGCTTGGGGACTTCGGCCGCGAATTCGTGGCACACGGCGCAGTGCATCCGCAGCAGCCCCGACTGTTTGGCCTCGGCCATCTTTGTAAGGCGGATCGTCACGTCGTCGGTCAGGTGGCAGCCCTGCTGGGCGCAGGTCGAGTCCACCGGAACAAATCGGTGTGCCGACCGGGCATGACAGGTCAGGCACTCCACGTCCTTGTCCTTGAGCGAATCGGACTCGAAATGGACCCGGTGGCCCGCCGTGGTCGCGATTTCCTCCCAGAACTCCTTCGCTTCGCCCTTCTCATGGCAACTCTTACAGACTGTCGGTGGCACCTTGGCGTGCTCCGGCACCATGTCGGGCCGGTCAATCATCCAGAGGCCCAACTCGAGGATCTGTGCCTTCATGTCGGGTGTGTGGCAGTCGTGGCACTCGAGGGCGTCGTGCTTCCCCTCGAGTTGATTGACGATCAGGTAGGTGCCGGTGTCCGGCCGGACGAACGGCTGGCCTGCCGGAATGAAAATGTGGCAACCCCGGCAGAAGTCGTTGTCGTGCTCCATATAGTGGTTGACCTTGTACCCCATCCCCAGAAGAGCGAGGAGGAACACCCCCACCGTGGAGCCCATGACGATCTTGGTACCCCGGCTCCGGGTGGTCAGCCAGGTCCAGATGTCGGCGCGGTGCTTCCAGAGGAACCAGAGCGCCGCGAAGCCGACGGCAGCGCCGAGCACGATGCCCAAGATCATCACCCAGCCGGGCCGCTGGAAGATCCACTGGACGAGGTGGATGATCGGATCCGGGACTGGAGACTCAACCAGCCCGCTGTCGGCGACACCCTGCAACGAATCGACCATGGCCCCCGGCAAAATGCCGGGAGCCATGGTCGGGAAGGAGACAGAGAGTGTCTGTACGATCACACCACTAACGTGCGCTACTCAGCTTCGATTGTCCAGAGGTGTAGCTGACGCCAGGACGGCTCAGCGCCTTGTCCATCAGCGCCTTGACCGTCGGGCTGGGCGGCCCCGGCAGGAACGCGCCGTAGACCGACTGTACCTCGGCGATGCTGGCCGCCAGAAGCGCCTCGTAGTAGAACGGGTTGTGGACGCCGTGCGACCCGTCGTTGTGGTCGTAGAGATTGTCCGCCAGCATCATGGCATTGAACAGCGCCCCTTCCGCTGGCGACACGGTATTGTCGTTGGCATCGAACGCCTGTACGCCATTGACGGTGGGGTTGCCGGCGGTGAAGAGCAGGTATACCAGATTGCCTGCATCGGCCGCATCCATGTACGGCTCGCCGCCCGTGTTCAGGGTGGGGTTGAGGTCGTTCCAGAGCTGGTTGGCCAGGCTGGCGACGGTCGACTGCTGGTTGACCAGCGCCGAAGCAGCCACATCCGCGCTGGCATGGCAGCCGGCATTCACGCATCCCGAGACGCCGGCTTCACCCCAGAAGCGGGTGGTGCTCGGAAGGTAGGCGCAACTGTTGTCCTTGATGGGCAGCCCAGCGCCGTCGAGGCAGGGGTTGGGCGAGAAGAGGTGCCCGACCGACTGGAACGTGAAGGCGCCAGTAATGGGGTCGGTCACCGTCTGCTTGTTGACGTGACACCCGGCGCAGAGCCGCGGGTTCTTGGCGGAGGAGTGCGTCGTGAAGGCCGCGGTGGTGTCGAACACGAAGTTCTGCGGAATGTAGCCCGCGCCCTCGCCGACCACGATCGGGCCCTGGGCGGCGTGGGAGCCGCGCTTCGTGACGGTCGCGGTCGAATTCGAGAAGCTGCCGCTCGGTGTTGTGCCGCGGTTGTGGCAGCTCATGCAGAGGTTGGCGGAGGTCTCGGGAATGTCGATCGGCATCCGGAGCTGCTTGGAGTA
>SPDF01000142.1 GCA_004525055.1 Gemmatimonadales bacterium
CCGATGGCGCTGGCCCCGGTCGCCTACCTGCTCTGGACCCGGCACCTGAAGCACAGCCCCCGGCATCCCGACTGGCCGGATCGCGACCGATTCGTGCTCTCCTGCGGTCACGCCTCGATGCTGCTGTACGGTGTGTTGCACCTGACCGGCTACGACCTCTCCCTCGACGATATCCGCCAGTTCCGCCAGTGGGGATCCCGTACTCCGGGGCACCCAGAGCGCGGCCACACCGCTGGCGTGGAAACCACCACCGGCCCCCTGGGCCAGGGTATCGGGAACGCGGTCGGGATGGCCATGGCGGAGCGGTTCCTGGCGGCGCGATTCAATCGGCCCGACGCCACCCTCGTCGATCACCGGACTTGGGTCCTGGCGAGCGATGGCGACCTGATGGAGGGCGTGGCGTCGGAAGCCGCGTCGCTGGCGGGCCACCTGCGTCTTGGGAAGCTCACGGTCATCTACGACGACAACAGCATCACCATCGACGGCCGGACCGATCTCGCGTTCTCCGAGGATGTCGGTGCCCGATTCGAAGCCTACGGCTGGCGGGTGTTGCGGGTGAACGATGGGAACGATCTCACCGCCCTCGACGCGGCTCTGTCGGCCGCCGGCTCGCAGGAAGCGCGGCCCACGCTCATCGTCCTGCGCACCATCATCGGCGATCCGGCCCCCACCAAGCGCGACACCTGCGGCGCCCACGGCGCTCCCCTCGGCGCAGAAGAAATTCGCAAGACAAAGGCGATCCTGGGCTGGCCCGACGAGCCATTCTTCGTTCCGGACGCGGCGCGCGCGGACATGGGTGCGGTCGCGACGCGCGGCGCCGAGGCCGAATCGGCCTGGGCCCGGGTACAGTCGGATTACGTTGCCGCCCACGCAGCCGAGGCGGCCACGTTCGATCGATGGATGGCAGGAGCGCTGCCCGATGGCTGGGATGCGAAGCTCCCCGTCTTCGGCGTCGAGGCGAAGGCCGTCGAGACCCGGAAGGCCTCCGCAGCGGCGCTCAAGGTGTTAGCCGCATCGCTGCCGAATCTGGTTGGCGGCTCGGCCGATCTGGCGGGCAGCACAGGCACAGCGCATGGCCTCGGCGGCGATTTCGGCCCCGGCACTGTGGGGCAGACCGTGCACTGGGGCATCCGGGAACATGCGATGGCGGCGTGCATGAACGGCATGGCCGCGCACGGCGGAATCCGCCCCTTCGGCAGCACCTTCCTGGTGTTCAGTGACTACATGAAGCCGTCGATCCGACTGGCGGCGTTGATGGGCCTCCCCACGATCTACCTTGGCACCCACGACTCGATCGGCGTCGGCGAAGATGGGCCGACCCATCAGCCGGTCGAGCAGCTGGCGATGCTGCGCGCCATTCCAAATCTTGTTGTCTTCCGGCCCGGTGATGCCAATGAGACAGTGGAAGCGTGGCGCGCCGCGATCCAGCGACGCGAAGGACCGACGCTCCTCGCGCTCACCCGGCAGAAGCTCCCGGTGCTGGACCGGACCGCGCTCGGTGCGGCCGATGGAGTGCGGCAGGGTGGATATGTGCTCTATGACCCACCGGGTGGAGCCCAGGCCATCATCATGGCCACGGGCTCCGAGCTCTCGGTGGCGCTCGACGCCGCGCATCACCTGCTCGAAGGCGGCATCCGTGCGCGGGTGGTGAGCCTGCCGTCGTGGGAGTTGTTCGCCGCGCAGCCGACGGGCTATCGGGATGCGGTGCTCCCGCCGGCCATCCGGGCGCGTGTCAGCGTCGAGGCGGCCACCTCCTTCGGCTGGCACCGCTGGCTCGGAGAAGCAGGCGAGGCCGTCAGCCTCGACCACTTCGGCGCTTCCGCGCCAGGCGAGCGTCTGTTTGAGGAATTCGGTTTCACTGCAGCCCGCGTGGCGGACACCGTCCGGCGCGTCCTGACCCGTTCGGCATGAGAGATCCCATGGCAAGCGACAATCCGCTCGTTCGGCTCGGCGCCCTCGGGCAGAGTCCCTGGTATGACTTCATCACCCGCGAGCTGATTGCCACCGGCGAGCTCCGCGCCCTGATTTCGAACGACGGCCTGCTCGGGATGACCTCCAACCCGACCATCTTCGAGAAGGCGATCGCCGGAAGCGCCGACTACGACGATGACATTCGCCGGCTGGCGACCGAGGGCTGTGGCGCGGAGGAGATCTTCGAGGCGCTGGCCATCTCGGATGTGCGTGCCGCGTGTGACGCCTTTCAGTCGGTGTACGAGAAGAGCGGCGGACGCGACGGACTGGTTTCGCTCGAGGTGTCCCCCACCCTTGCGCGGGACGGCGCCGCCACCGAGGCGGCGGCACGGCGTCTTTGGGCGGCGGTGGAGCGTCCCAACCTGATGATCAAGATCCCCGGTACCGTCGAGGGACTTGGTGCCATCGAGCGGTGTATCGCCGATGGGATCAATGTGAATGTGACGTTACTCTTTTCGGTCGAGCGGCACGGAGCGGTGATGGAGGCGTACCTCCGCGGTCTGGAGCAGCGTGCCGCCGCAGGGCATTCGCTGAAGCATGTGGCCTCGGTCGCGAGCTTCTTCGTGAGCCGGGTGGACACCAAGGTCGACCCGATGCTCGACACCGCCGAGCGCGGCGACATCCGGGGCACCATTGCCATCGCCAACGCCTGCCTGGCCTACGCGGCGTTCGAGCGGGTCTTCCAGGGAGCCCGGTGGGAGGCGCTCGCGGCGCAGGGCGCCCAGGTGCAACGTCCGCTCTGGGCCTCGACTAGCACCAAGGACCCCGCTCTTCCGGACGTGTACTATGTGGAGGCGCTCATTGCCCCGCAGACCGTCAACACTCTCCCTCCCGAGACTTTCGCCGCATACCGTGACCACGGCGCCCCGGCCCTACGGATCGCCGAAGCCACCGCGACCGCCGCCGAGCGGCTCGCGGCGCTGGCGTCGACCGGCATCGACCTCCGGCAGATGACAGAAGAACTGGAGACCGAAGGCGTCGACAAGTTCGCTGCCTCCTTCCGCTCGCTCCTGAGCGGCATCGACGCCAAGGCCGGCGCGCTGGCCGGGTGACCCACCCCACCAACTGAGAGAGGGAGCCTCGCGTGAAGCTTCACACGAAGATTGCCATCGGCCTGGTGGCGGGTGGACTCGTCGGCGGGCTCTGTAACCGGTTTTACGCCGATGCGGGGTGGCTCACGTTCGTCTCCGACAACGTCGCCTACCCGGTGGGGCAGATCTTCCTCCGCCTGCTGTTCATGACCGTTGTGCCGATCGTCTTCACGTCGATCGCGGTCGGCGTGGCCGGCATCGGCGACATGAAGACGCTGGGACGGCTGGGTGGCCGCACGATCGGCTACTTCGGGCTGTCCACGTTGATGGCTGCCGTCATCGGGTTGACGCTGGTGAATACAATCAAGCCGGGGGCGGGGCTGCCGCCGGGCACGCGTGACGAACTGATGGCCCGCTTCGCGAGCGGCGCCCAGGGATTGGCCCAGTCGGGGGCGCAGGAATTCGGCATCAACACCTTCGTCAACATCGTGCCCCGTAACCCCGTGGCGGCGGCGGCAAACATGGAGATGCTGGCGCTGATCTTCTTTTCGCTCATCTTCGGTGCGGCGCTCACCATGATCCCGCGCGAAAAGGCGCAGCCGGTCATCGCCGTACTCGAGGGGATCGGCGAGGCCGTCATTGCCATCATCAACATGGCAATGAAGCTCGCGCCGTACGGCGTGTTCGCGCTGATCTTCGTTATCACGTCGCAGTTCGGCTGGGGAATCCTCCAGCAGCTGAGCATGTACGTGGTCGTCGTGCTGCTCGGGCTGATCCTGCACGCCACCGTGGGCATCTCGTTCCTGGTGAAGGTCTTCGGGCGCATGAGTCCGAAGAAGTTCTGGAAGGGGATCGAGGCGCCAATCATCACGGCGTTCTCGACCAGTTCGAGCATGGCGACACTGCCGACGTCCATCGCCACCGCCGAGACGGAGCTCGGCGTGCAGCCCAAGATCGCGGGCTTCGTCCTGCCGCTCGGCGCCACGATGAACATGAACGGCACCTCGCTCTTCGAGGGCGTGACCGTGCTCTTCCTGGCGCAGGTCTTCGGCGTGGAGCTCTCGCTCGGCTCCCAGATCATCGTGGTTGTGCTCTCGGTCCTGACGGCCATCGGTGCGGCTGGCGTGCCCGGTGGCTCGCTCCCGCTGATGATGCTGGTCATGGCCACGGTCGGCGTCCCGCCGGAAGGGATCGCGATCATTCTCGGGGTAGACCGCATCCTCGACATGACCCGCACCACGCTGAATGTGAGCGGGGATATCTCGGCGGCGGTCTACATCGACCGTGTCGATCGGGAGATGGAAGGGATGGCGCCTGCGGTGGTAGCGGGCGACCGGTAGGCAGCGGGGCAGAAAGCTAGCAAACTGGAGCGGATGTGCCGCTACACCTTGAATAAGGCGCCCAGATCTTCGGCAGCGATGGTGGCGGGTTCCACCAAGAGGCCAGTAGCCGCAGCGGCCGCGCCGAGTACCTCCTCCGGCGAGACACCCGCGACGCGGAGCTCCCGCACCCCGGTGTCCCGATTGGCCTTGCTGAGCTTGGCGCCACTCGGAGACATGATGAGCGGGTGATGCAGGAAGCGCGGCCCAGACGGTCGACCCAGCAGGCGGGCCAGGCGCAGCTGGCGCCCAGTCGACTCCAGAAGATCCTCGCCGCGCACTACCAGATTGACCCCCTCCTCCCAATCGTCCACTGTCACCGCGAACTGGTAGGTCCACTGGCCCAAGCGGTCGCGAATCAAGAGATCGCCGCACTGCTCCACCGGTGTTTGAGTCTGCACGCCAAGCCTCAAATCGACAAACTGTTCTTCCCCCGGTTCCATCCGTACGCGAACTCCCCGCCCACTTTCCGGCGCCAGGCCACGGTGCCGGCAACGCCCATCATAGCGGGTCTCCACGTTCGGCATGTCGGTTCCGGACTCACGCAACCGGCGCCGCGAGCAATCGCAGGAGAATACGAGCCCTGCTCCCGTGAGTCGCGCCAACTCCCGCTCGTACACCGCTGCCCGGTCGCTCTGTCGGTACTCACTTGACCCGCCTCGATATTCCGATGGGAGGCCAAGGTCAGGCTCGAGGCCGAGCCACTCGAGGTCCTCCAGAATCGCCTGCTCATACTCCCGCCGGGAACGGCCACGGTCGTGATCCTCGATGCGAAGCAGTACCGTTCCGCCGAGCGCCCGCGCGACTCCCCAGACCCAGACCGCGCTGGCGGCATGGCCCAGGTGCAGGTAGCCGGTCGGCGCCGGTGCAAAGCGCGTGAGCGGACCACGGGGAGTGTCGGGAGGGAGCTGGAATTGCATGGGCACGGATGAAGAATCAGCCGGGGGGGCACCTCGCGCAAAGGGGCCCCAGAAATTTGCCCACCGTTTGCTA
>SPDF01000014.1 GCA_004525055.1 Gemmatimonadales bacterium
CTCACTCCAGAAGGCCAAGCGCCTCCCGGAACTCGAGCGCGCTATTACCGAGGACAAGGTCTTCGGCTACCTGCTCCAGCAATCCACCGTGGAAGGGTGAGTCCAGTGTCAGTCTATCCTCCGTATATCATCGAACGGTCCAGTCGGGGTGAGCGCACCTACGACATCTTCAGCCGCCTGCTGATGGACCGAATCGTCTTCCTTGGCGCCGCGATCAACGACGACGTCGCCAACATCATCATCGCCCAGCTGCTCTTCCTCGAGGCTGATAACCCGGAAAAGGACATCTACCTGTACCTGAACAGCCCGGGCGGGGTGGTGTCGAGCGGCATGGCCATTTACGACACGATGCAGCACCTCCGGGCGCCGGTGAATACCATCTGCATGGGCATGGCGGCCTCCATGGGATCGTTCCTGCTCTCCGCGGGTACCAAGGGGAAGCGGAGCGCCCTGCCCCACAGCCGGATCATGATCCACCAGCCTTCTGGTGGGGCTCAGGGTACGGCCTCGGACATCGAAATCCAGGCCCGGGAGATCCTCTACCTGCGCTCTAAGATGAACCAGCTCTACAGCTTCCACACCGGCCAGCCGATCGAGACGATCGAGCGCGACATGGACCGGGACCGGTTCATGAGCGCCGATGAGGCCAAGGAATACGGCCTGATCGATACGGTCTTTGAGCCTCGGAGGGACTGGCTCGCCCCCCAAGCCGAGCCTTGACGCCCCCCGGGACCCGGCCCACCTTTCGGGTTGGGTCCCACCCTTCACCTTCGGCGGCCAGAGCATGTCGAACGACAAGCACCTCCGCTGTTCCTTCTGCGGGAAGTCCAAAGACTCGGTCCGGAAATTCATCTCCGGCCCGTCTGTTTACATTTGCAACGAATGCATCACCCTCTGCAATGAGATCCTGGCCGAGGACGAGGAGCGGGAGGTTGCCGAAAGCATCACCTCCGTTCCGACCCCGGCTGAGATCAAGAGCACCCTCGACGAATACGTCATTGGCCAGGAACGCGCCAAGCGCACCCTCTCTGTGGCCGTGTACAACCACTACAAGCGCATCAACGCCGCGGCCGCCCGGGATGGCGAGGTCGAGCTGGAGAAGTCGAACATCCTTCTCCTCGGCCCGACGGGGGTGGGCAAGACGCTGCTGGCACAGACCCTCGCCCGCATCCTCGACGTGCCGTTCACGATCGCCGATGCCACGACCCTGACCGAAGCGGGCTATGTCGGCGAGGACGTGGAGAACATCCTCGTGCGGCTGCTGCAGGCCGGCGAGTTTAATGTCGCCGAGTGCGAGCGGGGGATCGTCTACATCGACGAGATCGACAAGGTCGCGCGCAAGTCGGAGAATCCCAGCATCACGCGAGATGTCTCCGGTGAGGGCGTGCAGCAGGCGCTGCTCAAGATCCTGGAGGGCACGGTGGCCTCGGTGCCGCCGCAGGGCGGCCGCAAGCACCCGCAGCAGGAATACATTCAAATCAACACCAAGGACATCCTGTTCATCTGCGGCGGCGCCTTTGACGGCCTCGAGAAGATTATCGAGTCGCGCATCGGACGGCAGAAGATCGGATTCACCTCGGGCCCCCGCGCCGAACGGCCAGCGGGAGCGACCGAGGACCCCTTCACCGACGTGGAACCGGACGACCTGCTTCGCTTCGGCCTCATTCCCGAGCTCGTGGGCCGGCTGCCGGTCACGGTATCGCTTGAGTCGCTGGACGAGGACGCCCTGGTGCAAATCCTCCTCGAGCCCAAGAACGCGCTCACGAAGCAATACCGGAAGCTGTTCGAACTCGAAGACGCCCGGCTGACGTTCGATGCCGAAGCCCTCCGGGCCGTGGCCCGCAAGGCGCTCAAGCGGGGCACTGGCGCACGCGGCCTCCGCGCCATCCTCGAAACCACGATGACGGACATCATGTTCGAGCTGCCCGACCGGGAGGACGTCCGCGAAGTCGTCATCACGCTTGAGTGCGTGAACGACGGCAAGCCGCCGCTGGTAGTTACAGAGCGCGGCAAGCAGAAAAAGGAAGCGTAGGAGACGCAACGCCCTCTCAACCACGCGGCCCCGCCGCCCCTCTGTTGTCGAGCCTTCCCATCGAGTTCGTCGGGTCCTTCCCCGATGCGCGTGTTCGGCTGGACCCACCGCTCCCCGAAGTGGCGTTTGTCGGTCGATCCAACGTTGGAAAATCGAGCCTGTTGAACGCGTTGGTGGGGAAGAAGGGGCTCGCACGCGTCAGTGGGACGCCGGGCAAGACGAGGCTGGTCAACGTTTTCAAACTCCCGAGCCTCTACCTGGTCGACTTGCCTGGCTACGGCTTCGCGCGGGCCAGCAAGACGGCGCGCGCCGGATTCCGGCAGCTCCTGAACGGGTATCTGGAGCACCGGGATACACTGGCTGGGGTCGTCTGGCTGCTGGATATCCGGCGCGACCTTTCCGCCGAGGACCTCGAACTCCGTAACCTGCTCGCGGCCTCCGGGCATCCGGTGTTGGCGGTGCTGACGAAAATCGACAAATTGGGGCGAATGGCCGCCCGCCAACGAACGACGGCCCTGGCCAGGGAACTCGAATTGGCCGCGGACGAAATCCAACCGACCAGTACTGTGACGGGGGAAGGGATCGCCGACCTGAGCGAGAGCATCCTGTCCGTCGCCGACCAGGGATCACTCCGATGACGACTGCCCGCAGACTTATCGCCCTCCTCGCCCTCAGCGCCTGCGCACACTCGGGTCGGGCACAATCGCAGGAACCCCCCGACCCCATGGGGACGATGCCTCCCATGGGCCTCGGTTCGCTCACCCAGGAACAGATTTCGGTTTCGATTGCGAACAGCCAACTCACCCTGCGCTTCCAGCCGCTGAACGAGCGCCTGCTCCGGCTGCTCGCTCCGGACGCCTACCGGGCGCTCTCGGGTATGATTTCGAGCCGGCGAACCGCCATCGACTCCATCAGCCGGTACGCGAGTGCGTCCCAACCGGGGCTCATGCTCGTGACAGTCTACGGGAACGTCCCCGACGTCCGGTTCGATGCGAGTTCGATCGGCATCTCGGTGAACTCGAGGCGGATCGACCCGGTCGGGATCCTCCCCCTCAACGCGAACTTCAGCCGACAGCAGCTCCCTCGGCAGGCTGTTGGGCAGGGACTGTATGTCTTCTCGGAGGAGCTCCCGGTCTACTCACCGATGGTGTTCAGCTACGGCTCGGTGGCAGCGGAGGGCTGGGCGCAGAGGATCTCGACATTTGATCGGGAGCTGGCCCGGGTCTCGGCACGTGCGCGGTCACAGGAGACCCCGCAGGTGCCGGACTCCAGCGCGAAACCCTAGCGACCGGTCCATCAGCGAATGGGAGCAGCAGTCGCGGAATCGAGCGCCGGACGCAGACCTTCATTGTACTGAAAGCGAACCGCGCCGTCCCGACGGTCCAGGATCAACACCCCGACATCATTGTGCCGTTCCGCCCACGCGTACGCGCTGTCCGGCCCTAGCACAAACAGCGCGGTCGAGAGCACGTCGGCACGCAGCGGGTCCGCGGCCACGACCGTCAGACTTCCCCACCCGGGAGTTGGGGTCCCCGTTCGGGGATCGAGAATGTGGCCGATGGCCTGCCCGGCCGCGCGGACAAACCGGCCCGATTGACTGGAGGTCGATGCCGACCCGTCGGAAAGCCAGAGGGTGAAGACCTCTTCCCGGTTGTCCTCGAGACTCGGAATTGCCAACCGCCAGGGACCGCCCGCCTCCGTAGGACCGAACACCACCACCTGTTGCCCAAACTTGAGCTGCGCCGAGTGAACCCCGTGGGCCAGCAAGCTGTCGCGGGCTGCCCGGAGGCTATAACCCTTCATGAACCCCCACGGTTCGAGCCTCGCCGCCGCGGCGAGCCGCTGGGCAACGCAGCGCTCGAGGTCGAGTTGCATGCCACCGTTGCCGGAGGCACGGCGGGCCGCCTCCAGTTCCACAACGGACGGCACGCGTCCGTCCCCGTCCAGATTCCACACATCCACAAGCGAGCCGATCACCATATCGAACGCCCCCGGCACCTCCCTCGCATCGCGGTCCACCTCTGCCAGCACTCGACACAGGACCGAATCAAGTCCCACCGTCGCACCGACCGTACCGGCGTTCAGCTCGCTCACCCGGCTGTCCGGCCGTTTCGTGGACAGCAGCGCGTCCGCCGCGCCAACCGCATTGAGGGCTGCCTGAGACGCGTTGACCGCGGCCGCCAGCGTGGGGGCCTCCAGCGACATCTCCAGCGTGGCGTCCATGGCCTCCGCTTTTCGATCAATCCACGCCGGCCCCCCTCCCTCTCCCCAAGTACCGCAACCGAGGAGCAGCAGAGCAACGAGGAATGGGAGCAGTCGATTCATGCAGAGCTCCGGCGGCGGCGTGGGTGATGGGAGATCGCACTGGAGGGGGCGCGACCGCCCGGCAAACCGTGGCGCCGAGGTCTCCATCCCAGTAGACTCCGGGCAACCGTGGAGAGCTGACGATGGCATTTCTTCCCCTGCGATCGGTGAGCCTGCCTGAGAGGGCCGAGGCGGCGTACGACGCGTGGCTGGACGATCTCGACACCCAACTGGATGCCCCTGGTGCTGACTGGTCGCGCGTCGTGCGCCAGACGCTCCTGGGACTCTTTCATCCCGACATCCCGGATTGGGATGCCGCCGTGGTGGACCCGGCTCGTTCCCCCGCAGCGCGCACCGTTCTGCTCGCGCTGGACCCGACGAATATTACCCTCGAGCCCGAATATTACGGGGATGTCGATTCTGTGCGGTTCGCGCGGGTCAAGCCACTGCTGTGGCTCTGGTACAGTTTCGACCGGGCGCCCCTCGCCGGTCAGAACGTGGCGCTCGGCGTCGCCCTTCGACGGCGGCTCGCGCCGAGGATCTTCGCCCGGTGCGGCCGCAACTTCAAGTGTTTCCAGCACGTCGAGTTTTCCTACGGGTACAACATGGAGGTTGGCGACGACGTGGTCATTCACCGCCACGTCCTGCTGGACGACCGGGGCGGCCTCACGCTCGGCGACCGGGTCAGTGTATCGGACTACGCGAACATCTACAGCCACACGCACAGCATCGTCGATCAGCGGGACGTGACCAACGCGCGCACCGTCCTCGAGGACGACGCCAGGATCACCTATCACGCGACGGTTCTGGCCGGCGTGCGCGTCGGCCGGAACGGCATGGTCGGCGCCAACGCCGTCGCCACCAAGAACGTCCGGCCCTATCACGTCAACGTCGGCATTCCAGCCAAGTCGGTCCGGGTCAAGCCAAACGCACCGCCTGACACGATCCCCACCAACTTGCTGACGCGCCACGACGGCGAGCCGGAGTCGTCCTGACCGCACTGATCGTTCTCACCCTGCTCGCGGGCGCAGCGGCCCTGGTCTGGTCGTGGCGCGCCAGGCGTCGCCACGAGGTCGAAGCCGCCACGCTCGCAACGCAACTGGCCGAAGTGCAAGCCGAGCGCGATGACTTTGCCCGCCGACTCGACCGGCGAATCAACGAGATCTTCTCCCTGCAGGAACTCAGCTACATCCTCTCGGAATCACTCCAGACCGAGCGGATCGTGGAGCAGGTGGCCCGCTTCACCTCCCGGTTCCTCGAAGCGGAGGGGACGGTCGTGGCCCTCGCGTCCGAGGATCGTCCTGAACTGCGCATCGCCGCGGCGGACGGGTCCCTCGCCCCGCTGCTGGGCCGCTCCATCCCGTCCGCGGACGGTGGGCTCCTCACCCAGGCCATCGGTCGTGAACGGATTGAGCTCGCGGAGGGCCCCCCGCCGGGCGTGGAGCTGGTGGCCGGCATGCTGGTGGCACGAACAGCCGTTGCCCCCCTGCGCGCCCACGGGATGACCCTGGGGGCCATGGCCGTCGCGGCACGCCGCGACCGGCCGTTCTCCACGCAGGACCTCTGGCTGATCTCCACGGTCGCCATGCAGGCCGCGGTCGTGCTCACCAACAGCCGCTTCTTCAGCCTGCTTCGCCAGGGGAAGGAGGAGTGGGAAACCACCTTCGACGCGCTCTCCGAGGGCATCGCCCTGGTGGACGGCGCCGGCCGGATTTCCCGGGCCAACCGGGCGCTGGCGCTGCTGGCCGGCGTCCCCCTCGCCTCCCTGGTGGGGAGGCCGTTCGTGGCCTCGCTCTTCTCGGAGTCGGAGGCCGCGGAGGATCTCATTGCCGGTGCCCGCCTCGGCAAGTCCCGGATCCCGACCTTGTTGCCGTCGACCAAGCTGCAACGCACCCTCCGCCTGGCCGGGGCTCCGCTCCCGGCGCAGGAGGGCACGGCGTCGATCGTCGTCATGGTGGAGGACGTCACCGACCAGCGCGCCCTGGAAGCCCAGCTCATCCAAAACGAGAAGATGGCGGCCGTCGGGCAGCTGGTCTCCGGCGTGGCGCACGAACTCAACAATCCGCTGACGTCGATTGCCGGGCTTTCCGAGCTCCTGCTGGAACAGGAGCGCCTGCCCAGCGACGCGCGGGAGCACCTGAGTGTCATTCACGAACAGGCCGATCGGGCGGGGCGGATCGTCGCCAATCTCCTGACCTTTGCGCGCAAGGGCACGCCGGAGCAGGCGACCGTCGATCTGGAAGACGTGGCGCAGCGAACGACCCTGCTGATCCAGGCGGAACTCCGGTTGCGCGACATCACCCTGGAGCGCGCCACCGGCGGGCCTGCCATCGTCCGGGGCGACCGGTACGAAATCCAGCAGGTCCTTCTGAACCTCCTCACCAACGCGGTCCATGCGCTCTCCGACCTGCCACCAGAGGCGGAGCGTCGGATTCTCGTCGCTACCGGGCAGGAGGACGCCCACGCCTATGTCCGCGTAACGGACACAGGCCCCGGCATCCCAGCCGCGCTCACCGGCCGAATCTTCACACCGTTCTTCACGACGAAAGATCCGGGGCAAGGCACCGGGCTCGGGCTCTCCATCAGTTATGGCATCATTGAGTCGCACGGCGGCCGGCTGTCGCACGCCCCGGCAGGAGGTGGGGGCTCGACGTTCACCATTCAGCTTCCGGCCTTCGGCAGTGGCCCGGTGAAGAAGCTCGTGCCACGCCGGGTACTCGTGGCGGACGCGGATCGGTCGGTCCACCGAGCGGTGACCGCGCTCCTCACCCAGGACGGTGTGCAGATTCATACGGCGCGGACGGGCGCCGAGACCATCGCCATGTCGAACGACCTGGAGTACGACCTCCTCCTCCTCGACCCGACCCTGTCGGGTGCCTCCGACCCGCTCCTCCCCCAGCTGCTCGCGCAGCGTCCCGATCTCGCATCGCGGCTCGTGTTCCTCGGCGACACGAACCTGTCACACGGCTCCGACTTCCTTGACGTGCCCCGGCTTTCCAAACCGTTGGTCCCGCGCGAGGCGCGGTCGGTGTTGCAGCGCCTGCTGGGCTAGTACCCCGCCGCCGACGCCGGAAACCACGGCGTCACCACCACCGCCCCCTTGACCCGGGCGGCGGCTTCCGCCTCGGTGGCCGTCGCCCAGTAGTTGCTGCCGGCCGTCAGCGACGGCGCCACGATGAAGTACCGCTGGGCGCGGAGGAAGACGTTGCCCGTCACTTGCGCGTCGCGCCCGGCCGAGTCCGCCACGAACGCCTCATCCACCGCATCGAAGGTGTTCCCGCGCACGCGCGCATGTGCCGTCCGTTCGAGCACCAGACCGCGACTCACCCCTGCGATGGTATTCCCGTCGATCACGTAGTCGCGGCTCGCCGGCCCCGCCGAGTCCCGCATGAACAGCCGGATGCCCATCTGGCCGCCCATGATCATGTTGGTCAGCAGCCGATTGGCCCCGCCATGCTCGATGGCGATGCCGACCGAGCGCGACCCGAGGACGATGTTCCCCTGCACCGTCGTGCCGGTGGAATAGCCGAGCCAGAATCCATAGTCCGAGCTGTCGGCACGGTTCTCGAGAAAGACGTTGCCGTGGCTGAACGTGGACTCGAAGGCGTTGTGGTAGGCGGACGAAGCATCGTTCCGGAGCACCAGGTTGCCGTTCGAGGGCCGGACATACTCCGGCTGCCCGCTGAGGAAGAAGCCGTCGCCCGACCAGGTGATATCGTTGTCCGCCACGAGGTTGGAGTCGCTCTGTTCCCGGAGCAGAATGCCGGCGGAATCACACCCCCGACGGTAGGCCGGCGACTCGCAGCGCACATTGTGATGCGCCTTGTTGCGCAGCACCACGTTATGCGGCGAGGCCCAGAGGTGGATGCCCCATCCACTATTCTCGGAGACGTCGTTGTCCGCCACATAGCTGGCGCGTGCGTCGATCAACCCAATCCCGTTCTGGGCATGGCGTGCGGAGACGCCGACCACGGTCGCGCCGTTGGTCTGCTTCAGGACGATCCCACCGCCATATGCCTCGGCGGAATCCGCGTGAAATATGTCGAGCCAGTCGCCCTCGTCATATCGGTCCGGAGTGGATCGGAGGGCCTGGGCGCGGGAACCGGAAACGTCCACCCTGGCGATGCGGTGGCCGCGCCCGCCCTCGATCCGGATGCCATGGCGAAACCCGCGAATCGTCCCGCCGTAGACCTCGACGTTGTCGAGCCCGCGGCTCACCACGCCGGCCCCGAGAAAGGCCGCCGGTACGCTGTCGCCGCTCTCGAGGGTGACCCCAGTGAGATTCAGCCGGGTACCGGAGCCGGCGATGATCACCACGCCGAGTTCACCGTGGTCCGCAATCCGGTAGCGTCCGGGGCAGATCGTCACGTCTCCCTGGACCTGGGTGCCGGCACGGGCCAGACGGAGGCAGGAATCGCGGGTCGGAGGCAGGGCGAACAGGAGGCCCGCGGACACGCAGAGCAGGAGGGAACGGTTCAGCATAGGCGGAGTAGATCCTCCAGGTGGCCCGCGTCACCGGTGGCGAAGAGGGTGAGGATGTCATCGAGGGCACGGCGCGACCGGGGCCACGAGAGCCGGCTCCGGGCAAGGTCCACCGAAAGCCATTCCGCCGCGTCGTGCTCCTCGGAGAGCGAGGCCTCGGCGTCGGACGCGACGAAGGCGACAAACGCCGGGATCATGGCCACCTCATCGGTCCGGGGGAGGTAAAAGGACTCGACCCGGCTCAGGTTGTACATCGCGGAGGGGGCCAGCCCCGTCTCTTCCCGCAATTCACGTCGCGCCGCCTCGATTGGGGATTCCCCCTTTTCCAGATGGCCGTGCACGACCTCCCATGCGCCCGGCGAGCGCCCCTGCGGGCTCCGCCGCAGCACAAGAAACTCAAAGCCCGCCCCGACGGGGCGGGCCACATACAAGTCGATCATGGAAACACGAACGTCAGTCATGCTGAGGGGCCTTCCGGCGCCAGGCTACCCGGCCCGCCGCCGACTGAGGACGGCGTCGAGCCGAGCGGAGAGGGCCCGCGCCCGGAAGGGTTTGGTGAGAAAGTCGTCGGCACCGAGCTCGAATACGCGGACCTCGTTGTCCTCGTCTCCCTTGGCCGTCAGCACGATGACAGGAATGTCCTGTGTCGTGGGGCGGGACCTCAACTTGGCCAGAACACCGTACCCGTCGAGGCCAGGGAGATTGAGATCGAGGACGATGATGTCCGGAGCCACGCGGTCGACCTGGTCGAGCGCCTGGACACCATCGCGTGCTTCGTGGACCAGATACCCGTCACGCTCCAGCAGGTCTTTCATCACCCGGCGGAGCTGGTCTTCATCGTCCACCAGGAGCACCGAAACACCGCGGGACTGCTCGGCAGCGGACTCTTCCGCTGGAGGAGCGTCTTCCAGCAATTCGAAGGCGGTGGTCAGATCGACCCCCGGTGCGGCGGGCGCGCTTTGCGTCTGGGGGACCGTGGGGAAGACACCGGTCGGGTAGAGCGACGGAATCCCAAGCGCCGCCGGACGCGCTCCCGCGGCCCCGTAGCGGCCTTCCAAGGGAATGTCCGTCACGCGCAGGAGCTCGTCGACGGAGCTATCCCCCTCGATCACATGTCGCAGCCCGCTCTCGAACAGGGACAACATCCCGTTCTGCCGCGCCGCCGTCGCGATCAGGTCGACGGTGGCCCCCTGGCCGATGAGCCGCTCAAGCTCGGGGCTCATCGTGAGAATCTCCACGATGGAGAAGCGGCCGCGGTACCCGGTCATTGCACAGTCGGGGCAGCCCTTCGGCTGATAGAGGGTCTTGGCGTTCGTGAAGTACTGCGTCACCCGTTCCGGCACCGGCTCCCTCTGCACGACGCGGCACGACAGGCAGAGCCGGCGCATCAGGCGCTGGGCAATCACACCGCGCAGTGCCGCGCCGATCTTGTACGCCTGCATGCCCATGTCGACGAGACGAGTGACGGAATTGGGCGCGTCGTTGGTGTGCAGCGTGGAGAGCACGAGGTGGCCGGTGAGCGACGCCTGCACGGCGATCTGTGCCGTCTCGCCATCCCGGATCTCGCCGACGAGCACCACGTCGGGGTCCTGCCGCAGGATCGAGCGCAGGGCGGTGGAGAAGGTCAGGCCTGCTTTGTCGTTGATCTGCACCTGCACGATGTGCTTGCCGAGCCGGTATTCGACCGGGTCCTCGATCGTGACGATGTTGACCCCTTCGCTTTGGATCATCCGCAAGGCGGAATAGAGGGTCGTGGTCTTGCCCGATCCGGTGGGCCCGGTCACCAGGATGATGCCCTCTTTGTACCCCAGGAGGCGCTCGATCTGGAGACGTTCCTCGACGAAGAGCCCCAGGGTCTCCAGGGAAAGGACCGTGGACTTCTGGTTGAGGATTCGGATCACGACCTTCTCGCCGTACGTGGCGGGCAGGGTCGAAACGCGGAGATCCACCTTGTCGTTGTTGATGGCGATGCGGGCCCTGCCGTCCTGCGGCCGGAGTCGGTCGGCGATGTCGAGCCCCGACATGATCTTGATGCGGGAAATCAGCGGGACACCGGCCGCGCGTGGCACCGTCATGACCTGCCGTAACACGCCGTCGATGCGGTACCGCACCGTGACGCCACCCTCGATTGGTTCGACGTGAATGTCGCTGGCCCGGCTGGTGACGCCGTCGGCGAGCATCATGTCGACCAGACGAATAATCGGCTTCTGGGCCGCCTCGTCGGCGGAGGCACTGATGTCCTCCTCCGTGTCTTCGATTTGCTGGACGTCGGCCCCGGTCTCGAGCCCGCCAAGCAGCTTCGAGACGAGGTTCTCGCCCCGATACAACTCTTCCAGCCGGTCCCGGATGCGCCCCGGAGAGGACAGCAGGAGCCGCACCTCCCGCCCCGTCGCGAAGGCGAGCATCTTCTCGGCATCGATGTCAAATGGATTGGCGGTGGCGGCGTCGAGCGTCGAGTCGGTGATCCGCAGCGGAAGCACATGGTGCTTACGCGCGACGCCTTCGGGCACTGATTCCCGGACCTTCAGGTCCATCGTGGTCAGGTCGGCCAACGGGAGGCGGAACCGCGCCGAGATCGCGGCGAGGATCTCGTCGTCGGTCATGACCCGGCGCTGGACGAGCTGCTCCCAGAGCGACGTCGGCGTCGCCTCGGCCGCCTCGCGGATGGCCGCCATGGCCTCCTCGGGCACCGTGATTTCCAGGGTGGGAACCAGCCACTCGTCTAGAAACGCCATCCAGCAGCTCACCTCAACGAATTGGAACCCGAAATAAAGGCCGCCCGAGGGACATTGGGTAGTGCCAGGCCTACAGGATGTTCCACCATTCCCGGGTAACGTCCACCGTGACCTCGAACAAACCGTCCCGGAGCCCATAGCCTGCCTCCAGGCGGATGAGCCCCATGAACCATTCCGTCGCCAGGCCCGCAGTACTGCGGAGACCGTCGCTCGCCGCCCAGGGTGTACCCGCAACCGCCCGTTCACTCCAGCCGGCCCCGATGAAGGGTGCGAGGACGAAGGTCCGGCCGGTGTTCGCGAAGGAACCGAGTGGGATGGCGGGCGCCGGCACCTGGAACCGCCACTCGGCGTGCGCGACTGCGAGGCTGCGGCCCCCGAATTCACGGAAGGAGTAGCCGACCAGGCTACCGCGTCCGCCCATCACGAAGCTTCGGTAGGCCGGCATGCCGTCTCCGCCGACGCCACCGTAGGCGAGGACGCGAAGGCCCCCGGCCCCGAGCTGGGTTTGCCAGCGAATGGCCGCGGTGGCCCGGAGATAGTCGGTCGGACCGGTGCCCCCCTCGAGCAACAGCTGGCCGCTCAGGTCCTTCCGGGCGGCCATCCCCGTGGCCTCGCGGGTGAGCGCCACCGTTCCCCGGGCGTAACTGCCTGCCCCGAGCGCTGGGTTGGGGCGATAGGTCCCCCGGGCCGGCGTGGCGGCCACCGCCATGTCGTGACTTTCCTCCACCCCGACCGACAGGGTGAGCGCCGTGCGATCGGCGAGCGGCCGCCGAGCGCCGAGACTCAGCCAGTCCACCAGCGCGTAGTCGCCGTAGTCCTGCCCGGTCTCCTGGGAGGTGAGGGAGTTGACCACGGGGGCGGTGATCAGGAAGTCACTCACGTCCTGAACGCGGCGCCCTGCCCCGAGGCTGAGCGTGGTGGTCCCCAGGCCGGCCTCCACGACCAATCGACCGAAGAGCCGGCCATCACTGGTCCCGTATGCCGCATAGGGTCGCACGGCAACCCTCCGCTCAGCCGCCTGAAAGGTCATCCCAAACCCGAGCGTGAGCCCCTGCACCCGGTTGATGTGGGCCAATTCGCTGATCGCATTCGACGCGATCCGGGTGCCTCGCAGCCCGCTGAGCGCGCGGTCGCCCGCGATCCGCTCGACCTGCTGTCGGAGCGCCATCATATCCTGGCGGTTGACCGGCTCGGCTACGGCCGCAACCGCGTCGTCCAGGGATTCCGGCCACGCGGTGGCATCGGGAGCCGGTTTCCGCAGCCCGCCGATCGGGGGCGCAGCGTACAGTGGAGGAGGGAACTCCGCGTTGAGGGTGTAGCCGCCCACCTCCCACCGACCGCGGATAATTCCGCGAGCGGGAAAATCGAGCCAGGTCGTCCGGCGTCGGATCTCGATTTCCTGGCGCTCTGGAAGCCAATACCGGCCCTCATAGAGCGCGTTCTCCAGCACGATGCTGATGTCCTCGAGCTGCGCGTCCAGGTAGGCGGATGGGGTGAAGCTGAAGCGGAACTGGACGACTTCAGCGGTTTCGACGTCGAGGTAGAGCGTCCCGATGACCAGGGGCTGCGTGAACGACTTCGGACGCACCGCAACCTTGTATACCCGGACGGTGCGGGTGTTCGCGGACAGTGCCAGCGAGTCCTCAAGGGCGAAATCGTAGGCCGCCAGCCCCTGCGGCGAGAGCGGGTGCAACACGTCCCGTACCTCGTCCCCTTCCCCGATCCGGATGCGGTTGCCATAGTTGTTGGTGACCACGCCGAGATGATCGCGGTGATAGTTAATGTCGGTAGGAAGCCAGGTGCCGTCACGCCAGCCGAGAATTGTCTGCTTGCTGATTCCCGGGACTCGCCAATACACTTCCAGCTGGAGTTCGTCAGCCTTGACGAGACGGGGCGGCTCGGTCAGTCCCGATCCGACCTGGGCCAGGAACAAGACGAACCCGTGGGCCTCGGCGCGATAGGATTGGAGGGTGGTGTCGGCTTCGACCTGTTGGCGGCGCGCGGCGCCACGAGACACCAGCGCCAGCACCTCCGGCGAGTTCCACTGCTGCGCCGCGAGCGAGGGCGCAAGCGAACACATCACGGCGGACAGAACCCAGAGGCGGAGGGGCATCGGTTGAGAATATCCCGGAAACGGAGGGATGGAGCAAGCGGCGTCGTGCCTCTCGCCCTGTCGCTCGTGCTGGTCACAGGCATCGGGGCATGCCGTGGGTCGACTCCGAGCCTGGAGGGACCGGCCCCGGAACCGGCCCCGCGCCAGTATTCGGCCGACCAGGTGTTCACGGTCGAGGTTTGGGGGGCGCAGGCGCCGGACACCATGGTCACCTTCGCGGCGTCCAGTGGTCGATCAATCGTCCTGCGGCACGGCCCCCCCGACAATACGGTCTTCGCCGAGGTGGACGTTCCGGCGGGCGCCCTCGACCCCCGCGGAGGTGGGGAGCTCGTCACCCTCTCGATCCGGACGCTCCCGGGAATCTATGGACTCACCCTGGCGAGCGAGTCCGCCTTGACTGTGCCCATTCGCCTGACCTTCAAGTACCCGGTGCACTTCGCGGCCCCCTCCGACAGCCGTGCCAGATATCCGACCGACGTGCTCTTCGAACAGGCGCTCGCCGTGGCACTTGTGGAGAATGAGGGAGCCCGGTTCCGGACTCTGCGGTCCACTCGCCCGGCCAGCGACAATCTGCAGGCGACGGTCTCCATCCTTGGACGCTACCAGCTCGTGGCGCCGCGGTAAGGCCGGTTTGGCGCTAGATTCAAGGGCATCATGCCTCTCTTTTCCCTCATCAGTTCCGGTGGAGACCAGCGCTTTGAGCTGCCCGCCGGCCGCACCCTGATCGTCGGGCGGGCCGTCGAATGCGACGTCCCGGTCTTCGACCCGACGGTGTCACGCCACCACGCCGAACTCACCGCCGACGACGAGGGCGAAGGGGTCCGCGTACTCGACCTCGGTAGCTCAAACGGCACTTCGATCAACGGTGTGCGGGTGACGGAAGGGTGGCTGGCGCCCAACGATACCGTCGCCTTCGGCAAGATCTCCTACTACCTCCGGGCGCTGGAAGTAACGGCGGAGCATCGGGTTCCGATGGCCGCGGCCCCCGCAGGCCCCAAGGGCGGCACCATTGTCCGGCAGCTCGCGGTCAACGTGGACACGCCGGCACGGGTTGATGCCGCCGCGGCGGATGGACTGCTCCGGATCGGGTCGGGTGGTCAGGAGCGCCAGGCGGAAAAGCTCTCGCACCTGCTCGCCCTCTCCAACCGCCTCTCCGGCGAACTCGACCTGGACCGGCTGCTCATTACGGTGGCCGAGACCACCTTCCAGGTGCTCAATGTGGATCGGGTCGCCATTCTGCTGCGGGATGCCACAAGCGGCGACCTTGTGCCCGCGGCCTCGCGCAGTCGCCTCGGTGGGGCGGAGAGCCTCCGGGTGCCGCAGTCCATCGCGCGCAAGGCGGTGGAAGAGCGCGTCGCGCTGCAGACCGACAACGCCGCGGCGGATGAGCGGTTCACCGGGAAATCGGTGGTGCAGCAGAGCGTACGGGGCGCCATGTGCGCCCCCCTCCTGGCCGAGGGCGATCAGGTCCTTGGGCTGCTGTACGTCGACAACCTCGCGACGCCCGGGAGCTTCACCGAGGAGGATCTCCAGTTCCTGGTGGCCTTCGGCGGCATCGCGGCCGGAGGGATCCGCGCGGCCCGTTCCGCCGATGCCGCCCAGCGGGAGGCCGCCACGCGCGCCAATTTCGAGCGGTACTTCGCCCCCTCAGTCGCGGCGGATATCGCCGGTCGGCAGGGGGCCATCCAGCTCGGCGGAGCCCGCCAGCCACTCACGATCCTCTTCAGCGACATCCGTGGGTTCACCGCGCTGGCGGAATCGATGCCGCCCGACGCGATCGCGGAGCTCCTCAGCGCGTACTTCACCGAAATGGTGGACGTGATCTTCGAGCACGGCGGCACGCTCGACAAGTTCATCGGCGACGCCATCATGGCTCAGTGGGGTGCGCCGATCAGCCATCCCGACGATGCCGAACGCGCCCTCCAGGCCGCAGTAGCAATGCAGCGGGCCGTGGGCGACATCAATACGCGGTGGGCCGCGCAAGGCCGTCCGACCATCAGCATCGGCATCGGCATCAACTACGGCGAAGTCTTCGCCGGCAACATCGGCAGCCACCGCCGCCTCGAGTACACCGTCATCGGCGATGCGGTAAATGTTGCTTCGCGACTCTGCTCGGCCGCCGCGCCGGGTGAGATTCTCCTGGCCGACGCGTTCTACCGACAGCTGGGCAAACAAAAGCCCGCCGTGGAGCGGGCCGAGGGAATCGACATCAAGGGGCGGGCAGGGAAGGTAACGGTCTACCGAATGCAAGGACCGCGGGCTGGGGACTGAGGACTGGAGGTGCCCTCAGTCCCCACTCCTCGCGGGAAACGCATAGGGAAAGCCCGCCTCCGCAAGCAAGTCGAGCACCAACCTGATCGGCAGTCCCATCACGCCGAAAAAGTCCCCATCGATCCCCTCGACCAACGCCGCCCCGTACCCCTGAATGCCGTAGGCGCCCGCCTTGTCCATCGGCTCGCCGGTCCGCACATAGGCGCGCAGCATCCCCTCACGCGCCGGGCGAAAGGTCACCGCCGTCACGTCCACCGCCTCAAACACGGTCTCGGTTGCGCGCAATGCGACCGCGGTAATGACATGGTGCGTCCTGCCCTGAAGCCGGAGCAGCATCCGCACGGCATCGTCCTCATCGGCCGGCTTCTCGAGCAACTCATCGTCGAGCACGACGATCGTATCCGCCGCCAGCACGAGGTCCCCTGCCACCGC
>SPDF01000214.1 GCA_004525055.1 Gemmatimonadales bacterium
ACCGAGAGCCAGGTCGTGGACGGAGTCGTCGCCAACCCCGGCACGTTGAGGTACGGCTGCGGCGCGAGCGCCTGGAAGGCGCTGGTCTGGGAGACGTCGGCGGTGAGGGAGAGCCAGGACCGCCGCCAGCTGAGCGCTGCGGTGAGGTCGCTGATGTTCTGCGCCTGATTGGTCTCGATAGCGGGCGCTGCCACGACCTTCCCGAGCCGGGCCGAGCCCCCCAGATCGAACCCGTACGGCAGCGCGAGGCCGGCGCGTGCACCCACCCACCGACTCGACCGGCTGTTGTCGTAGGCAAGCCATTCCGCCTCGAGGCTGGCGCTGAACAGTCGTGACGGCGCCCACCCTGCCGTTCCGCGGACCTCGGCGTTGGTCCATCGCGAGCGGAGGAAGCCGCTGACGGAGGCCGACATCGTCGGCTTGCGCCACGAAGCGACCACGCCGACCCCGTTGATACGCTGCGAGAGGTCGCTCCCCGACCAGCCGGTCGAGGAGAAGACGAGATCTGCCTGTCGCGTGAGGTTGCCGCTCCCCCCCTTCAGGAAGGCCCGGAGTTGCATGTCACCCCGGGTCCCTTTCACACCCGCCCCGATGCTGTCGCCGGCTGTGGTGACGTAGGGAGCACGGTTCGGCGACTGCATGACATACTGGTACTGCAGCCCCCACCGTTCGCCGCTGAGGTAGCTGAGCTGGAACCAGACGTTCGTCTGCTGCGCGGCGCTCGAGGCGGCCTCTTCCGTCAGCGCATCCCAATAGTCTGCCGCGAGCGCATAGCCCAGCCCGGAACGGAATCGCTTCTCGATCCTGCCGCCGTAGCGCGAAAAGCTCCCGTCGCCGGTTCCGACCAGGATATCGGTGCTCGCGGAGGCGAGATCGTGCCGTGGCGTGTAGAGCCGGACTCGGAGGAGACCAGCCCAGCGTTCGATTTCGACGCGATCGAGGAGATTGAGCGGAAGGAGCGCCGGGTCGATCCCGACCGAGTCCGGGCCGACCGGGGTGACGGGAAGGCCGTCGAGGAAGTACTCGACCGACGTCGCACCCCGACCCTGGTAGCTGGCGTACTCCGGACGGCCGATCCAACCGCCGCGCCAGATGTAGAGTCCGGGAATTTCGAGCAGGAGGCCCGCCACCGTCTCCGCGGTGGCCCACTTGATCGCCTCCTTGTCGAGGACAATGCGCGAGCCACTCGGCATCACCCCGTCGGGGTCGAGGCGCGGGGCCACGGGGAGGCGGATCTTGGACAGCGCCTGACCTTCGAGGTACCGGGCGCTCAGGTTCACCGTATCTGCGGCGTTCCGCTGAGAGTCGGCCGCCAGCTGTTCGGGCGACTGCGCTTCCAGGACGGTCCCGGCAAGGCCGCACAGCAACACCAGCCCGGCGACTGGAACCCTGCGGCTGGAGGTCACCCCTGTCGGGCCAGAACAAACTCGGCAAAGAGCCGCACGCCCATTCCGGTCGGCCCTTTCACCGAACCGGCGTCCTCGCGCTGCGTGTAGGCCGTGCCCGCAATGTCGAGATGGGCCCAGGGATACCCCTCGGCGAATTCGCGGAGGAACCAGGCCGCGGTGATCGTCCCGGCGGGACGGCCGCCGGAATTCTTGACGTCGGCGATGTCCGACTTGATGAGATCCCGGAACTCCTCCCACAGCGGAAGCTGCCACACCCGCTCCCCCGACCGGTCCCCCGCGCGGCGGATCTCCTCGATGAGGGCGTCGTCGGTCCCGATCACTGCGGCGGCGGTATGGCCAAGGGCGCTGACGACAGCCCCGGTGAGGGTGGCGATATCGAGGACGCAGGCGGGGTTGTAGCGGCGGGCATAATGCAGGGCGTCGGCCAGAAGCAGGCGGCCCTCGGCATCGGTATTGATCACTTCGATGTGCTTGCCGGACATGGCGCGCACGACGTCGCCAGGTTTGTAGGCCGTTCCGGAAAGCATGTTTTCCGCCGTCGGAATCAGGCCGATGACATGCACTTTCGGACGGAGCCGGCCGAGCGCCTCGAACGCGCCCAGCACCGCCGCCGCACCGGACATGTCATACTTCATGTCCTCCATCCGCTCGGCGGGCTTGATCGAGATGCCACCGGTGTCGAAGGTGACGCCCTTCCCGACCAGGACGACCGGCGCGTCCTTGCTGCCCTTGTATTCCAGGGCGATGAACCGTGGGTCCTCGGCACTCCCCTTGCCGACCGCGAGCAGCGCCCCCATCCCTTCCTTCTCGATCGCCGCGAGGTCGAGCACCGTGAGGCCGAACTTGTGTCGGCCCGCGATATCCTGCGCCTGTCCGACGAGGAACGACGGCGTGCAGGTGTTGCTCGGGAGGATTTGTAACCCGCGCGTCAGCGCCTGCGCGGCGCCGATCGCAGCCCCGCGCGTGTGGCCGGCCTCCGCGTCCGGGCCCTGCGCGAGGATCTCCACTCGCTCCAGCAGAGGCTTGACCTCCTCCGGCGGCAGCTTGAGCGCATCGAAACTCCACGACCCGTACATCAACCCTTCGGCGGTCGCCTGCGTCGCATCCGCCACGGAAACCGCGCCGCGTGCTTCGGGCGCGAGGTAGTACACCGCATCGGCGACCCCCGTGAGCCGTGCCCGCTTGCCGCCTACCGCCGCGGCGCGGCGGAGGCTTCGACCGGACGCGTCGGCGGCGGCGCCAGCGCCCACGAGCAGGATTCGCGCGGCGGGCCCGGCGGGATAGACCGACGCCACCTGGTCCTTCTTGCCGGCGAAATCCCCTGAGGAGTACAGGCGCGCGAGCGCGCCGCCGGCGGCGCCGTCGAGTGCCGCCAGTGAGGCAGGCATGGCGCCCTGCGGAACCGCCACGACAAGCAACGGCGTGGCGACGGTGCCGAGATCTGCCTTGCGTAGGGAAGTCGTGAGGGACATGGCAGGTTCGATCTATTTGAGGTGATGAGTCGGATGCTGGGTCAAGCTAACGCGCCGGAGGCGGGTGCCACAACCGCCGCCGGAGCTCGGCCCTGACCTCCGGCCACTCCTCCGCGGTTATGGAATACCAGGCCGTACCCCGGACCCGGCCGTCCTGCCGTGCCTGGTACTTCCGAAATACCCCCTCTTCCCGGACCCCGAGGCGGAGCATCGCTCCGCGTGATTGGGGATTGAGCGCGTCGGTCTTGAGCTCGACCCGGTGACACCCCCATGCGTCGAATGCGCGGCCCAACAGGAGATACTTGGCCTCGGGGTTCACGCCAGTCCGCTGCCACGCCGGAGCCACCCGGGTCCAACCGCTTTCCACCCGGTGGTTTCGCTCGTCGAGGTTTCCGAAGCGGGTCGAACCGACCACCCGCCCAGAGGCCCGCACCACCGTTGCGAATGGAACGGCACGCCCCTCCGCGCCCGCGGCCAGCGCCTCATCAAACCAGCGACGCAGATCGGCCTCGACCTCCACCTGTTCAATCGTCCAGGCCCAGATCTCGGACGCCAAACCGCCCGCAAGCACCCCGGGCCAATGTCGCTCGGACAACGGTTCGAGAGCGATGGTCTCGCCCGTCAGTGTTGTCGGGGGAAATGAAGGGTTTTTCATCCTTCCAATATCCGCCTCATCGGCGGTATTATCCCGTTCCCCTACTGACGCCGATGGAGTCATCCCGACGCATGTTGACGCTGCTGAGAAACGTCGAGATCTACGCCCCGGAGCCTCGCGAGGCCCGCCACATTCTCGTGGGTGGCGGCAAGGTGCTCTGGATGGGGCGCGACATCCCCTCGCTCCCGACCTCGCTCGGCGTCGTGGAACGTGACTTCGGCGGACGGCGCGTGATTCCGGGGCTGGTTGACGGGCACGTCCACCTCACCGGGGGCGGCGGAGAGTCGGGGCCGGAAAGCC
>SPDF01000139.1 GCA_004525055.1 Gemmatimonadales bacterium
AGCTGCTGGATCTGCGGGAGGCCGAGGCCATAGTCAGCCGATGTTGGGGCGGGCAGGAGACGCGGCAGCTTGCCCCCGCTCGTCGTGAGCTTGGTCTCGGCCGAATCGTGAGCGGCTGGTCGGCTCAGGACATCCCGCCAGCTGTAGCCCGATTGCCAGAGCGTGGCGTAGCTCCGGAGCAGCGGAATTCCCATGCCGCCCGCCACGAAGAGGAACCATGGGTCGCCGATTCCGGTGGCGACGTTGAGGAGCAGGCAGCCCCCCGACACCGCCGCCCACCGGGCGAAGATTGCGCGTGTCTTCTGGACGACCGCCGGCTCGCCGGTGTCGACCGGTGGACGGTTCTTCGCGTTCTTGTCCGCGTCCCATCGCGATTCGCGGTCGCGCAACGACCGACCGTCCCGTCGTGCGAGCGCCCGTTCGCTTCGCCGGGCGGGGAGTGAGCCGGCCAGTGGACGAAGCGGGCGTTCGGAAGTGGCCCCGCGGCTCGAGGCGGTCCGACTGGCTGTACGCCCCGCCTTCCATCCTGTCCCGGTCGGCCGATACCCGGTGACCGTACGCGTTTCCAGGGCCCGCCGCAGCGCGTCCGCGGTGGGCCACCGGTTTTCCGGATCCTTCTCGAGGCACCGGCTGATGGCCAGGGCCAGATCCTCCGGCACGTCGGGTCGCGTGAGCGTCACCAGCGGCGCGGCTTCCGTGATCTGCTTCATCAGGATGCCGGCCACGGTGGGTGCCTGGAACGGCAGTTCGCCCGTCACCATCTGGTAGGCGACGATGCCGAGGCTGTAGACATCGGAGCGGCCGTCGATTTCCCGCTCCCCCGCGGCCTGCTCCGGACTCATGTAGGCCGGGGTTCCGATGGCCACGCCGGCGCCAGTGAGCGTGGCACCGGACCCAGCGCCCGAGAGCGCCTTGGCGATTCCGAAGTCGGTCACCATCACGCGGCCACGCGTCCCCTCGAGGAGGATGTTGTCGGGTTTGATGTCACGGTGGACCACGGAGAAGGCATGGGCGGCGCTGAGCGCATCAGCCGTTTCCTTCATGATCCGCCGTACTTCTTCGTCGGGGAGGTGTCCACGCCGCTTGATTCGGGCGCCGAGTGACTCACCGTCGACGAGTCCCATCACGAAGTAGACCAGGCCGGCGCCTTCGGAGACGCCGTGAATCGGCACGATATGCGGGTGGGAGAGTTTGGCGGCCGTCTGTGCCTCGCGAATGAATCGCTGACGGATTTCATCCTGAAAGGCGAGTTCGGGGGGAAGGACCTTGATGGCGACACGACGCTGCAGTCGCTCGTCGCGTGCCCGATAGACGACCCCCATGCCACCTCGCCCGATCTCGCCCTCGATCGTATACGCGTCTCCCAAAGCCTCGCTGAGCCGGGAGGCGAGAGGTGTTTCCTGAGGTGCGTTCATCGAGGCTCAAGTCCTTGCTGCGGAAGTCGTATCCACCGAATTGACTGGTAACACAACAATCTGTCGCCCTTCCATCGATAGGGCAACATCGTCAGCGTTTCAGCCCCCGCGCTGCCGATACCGTGATGGATCTGTCGCTTTGGCAGGGTAGGGGCTCGGCCAGGCCCCCGTTGTTCCGAATTGCACCCGCGAAGCCCATACGGAGGACGGTTCGAAAGAGATTCTGGCTCTTTCGGATGGCACAGGGGGTGCATTCTCGGTACTATCTGAGAGCTTCACCTGCCATTTTCGCCCTCCGATGCTGAGGGATGAGAGGAATACTGATGTCTGAACGACTGACCATCCCAGTCCTGCCTCTGCGAGACGTGGTCCTCTTTCCTGGCGTGACCGCGCCGATCGGGGCCGGTCGCCCCGGCACCCTGCGCGCCATCGAGGCCGCCCTGGCCACGCCGGAGAAGCTGGTCTTCGCCGTCTCCCAGCGCGAAAACGTGGAGCAGGTCAATCCCGAGAATCTCTACACCATCGGCACGATCGCGAAGATCGGCCAATTGCAGCGCGGGCTGGCCGGGATGCAGCTGCTCCTGCACGGTGAGCGGCGCGGGATCGCGCTGCATATGGTGGAAAAGGACGGCTTCCTGCAGGCCGTCGTTCGTGATGCGGAGGAGCTGGCGCCGCTCGATCCCGAAGATTCGGCCTTTCTGGCGCTGCACCGCGAGGCACGGAGTCGGGCCGCCGAACTCGGCCAGAAGTCGGGACTGCCGGAAGAGGTCATCCAGCAGGTGCTTGCCGGCGTGCACGATGCGGCGCGGTTCTCCGACCTCGTCGCCGGCTACGTCGATATCACCCCGGTCCAGCGCCAGACCCTCCTGGAGACTCTGTCGGTCGAAGACCGCCTCCGTCGCCTCCTCGTCCACATTCAGCGTCAAATCGGACTGGTCGACGCGCAGGAGGACATCAAGTCACAAGTGCAGGAAGAGCTCGGCGAGCGCCAGCGGGAAATGTTCCTCCGCGAGCAGCTGAAGACCATTCGCCGCGAGCTCGGCGAAGACAACGAGTCCGATGACATCGAGGAGTTGCGCACCAAGCTCGCCGAGTTGGAGCTGCCCGACGACGCCCGGCGCGAAGTGGACCGTGAGCTCGGCCGGCTCAGCCGTATCGCGCGGGAGTCGATGGAATCGCAGGTCATCCGGACCTACCTCGAGACGATCCTCGAGTTGCCCTGGTCGGCACGGAGCGAGGAGCACCTCGACCTGCCGGAGGCCCAGCGCATTCTCGACGAAGACCACTACGCCCTCGGCGACGTGAAGGACCGGGTGCTGGAATTTCTGGCGGTTCGCCAGCTGCGCGAGGCGGGGAAGCGGGGAAGCGGGGAAGACGAGGAGATCAAGGAATCGAGTGTCACCCCAGCACCTGCGGACGGAGCCGAGCAGACCTCACCTCCCCGCGTCCCCGCGTCCCCGCCTCATCGCGGCGAAGCCGCGAAGGGTCCGATTCTCCTCTTCGTCGGCCCTCCCGGCGTCGGCAAGACCTCCGTGGCCAAATCGATCGCCCGGGCCATGGGTCGCGAGTACATCCGCATCTCGCTCGGCGGCGCTCGGGACGAGGCGGATATTCGCGGTCATCGGCGCACCTACGTCGGCGCCATGACGGGGCGTATCCTCAACGGCATGCGCCAGGCCGGCACCCGGAACCCCGTCTTCCTCCTCGACGAAGTGGACAAGCTGAGCGTCTCGTTCCAGGGCGACCCGGCCGCCGCGCTTCTTGAGGTCCTCGATCCGGCGCAGAACGATTCGTTTGTCGATCACTACCTCGGCGTCCCGTTCGACCTGAGCGAGGTGCTCTTCATCGCCACGGCCAACTTCCCGCAGAACATCCCGGCGCCGCTGCTCGACCGGATGGAGACGGTGGAGTTCAGCGGCTACACCGAACGCGAGAAGCTCATCATTGCGCGTAATTTTCTCATCCCGCGCCAGCTGGAGGAGAATGGGCTCTCGACCGAGCAAATCGAGCTCACCGACGGCGCCGTGCAGGAGGTGATCTCGAGCTACACGCGCGAGGCGGGCGTCCGGCAACTGGAGCGGGAACTCGGCAAGCTTTCCCGCAAGGTGGCGCGGCGCATCGCGGCCAAGGAGGTCGAGCGGATGACGGTCGATCCGCAGGTGGTGGACGACCTGCTCGGCCGCCCCCGGGTGTTTCCAGAGCGTGCCGCGTTCGAAGACCAGATCGGTGTCGCCACTGGGATGTACTACTCCGCCACCGGTGGCGACATCATGTTCGTCGAGGCCTCCACCATGCGCGGCAAGGGAGAACTGACCCTGACCGGCCAGCTCGGCGACGTCATGAAGGAGTCGGCACGCGCCGCATGGACCTATGCCCGTTCACACGCTGCTGGGTTGCACATCAAGGAAGACGTGTTCGACCGGGACCTGCATATCCACGTCCCCGCCGGCGCGATCCCGAAGGACGGGCCGTCAGCAGGCGTGACGATGGCCACTGCCCTCGTCTCGGCGATGTCAGGCCGTCCGGTGCGCAACGATATCGCGATGACCGGTGAGATCACCCTGCTGGGGCATGTCCTGCCAATCGGCGGCGTGAAGGAGAAGGTGCTGGGTGCGGTTCGCGCGGGGATTACGAAGATTGTGTTGCCGCGCAAGAATGAACCGGATCTCACGGACCTGCCGGAGGAAGTGCGGAACCTGATTGAGGTGTACCCGGTCGACAGCCTCGGGGAAGTCCTGGCGCTGACGCTGCGTGGTGCGTCGCTGCGGGAGGGGCGCCTGCTCTTCGGCGATGAGAATCCGCGGGATGTGGCACCGCTCGTGGAGCTGTTCGCGCACTAAGCCGCTATTCCGCGCCCCCGTTCGTGAAGGCCTCTGCAATCTCCTGAATCCCCGCCTGCACTTCGGCCAGGCGGGCGGGGGTCCAGTGAGGCTCGCTCCGAAGCAGCCGCTCGAGCTCCCGGGCCGTGGCGCTGACCTGGGGAAAGCCATAGGCCCCGCCCGAACCGGCCAACCGGTGGAAGAGCACCATCAGGCCCGTCTCCGCCCCATCGTCCCCCGCGGCAAGCGCCGCCAATCCTCGCTGCAACTCCACGACGCGGGCGGGACTCTCCGCGTGGTACTCCCTCCGCAGTTCCCTCAGCGCTTCGGCCACCGGATCGCTCATGGTTCCATCCCGAAGCGCTCAAAGGCGAGGGCCGCAGCCGCGACGAATGCGGGCGCCGTGCTCCAGTGTCCCCGGACATCGGCGCCAACCCGAGCCGCCATCACGGCGCTCTTGTTGTCCACGACGACCACAAGCGGTTGACCAGGCCACTGGTGACCGGGGTGTGCCGTGGTGACAGTCGCAAAGGGAAGCTCCACTGGTTCAAGGGCGCGGAGCTCGAGCGCGACCCCTGAACCCGCCGCCTTTCGGAGGGAGGGAGTCAGGATCGGGAAGGCATCCGCCGGCGCGAGCAGGCGCACGGAGGTTGTGGCCCGGCCGACATCGTGGGCGATCAGCTGGAGCGAGCCGCGCGCCGATTCAACCTCGACGATGGTTGGGGACTCGGGCACCGTGATCTCGGCGAGGTGATCGCGAAGCGCATCGAGCGCCTGCCCGTGCTGGCTCGTGATCCGCGCAACGAGCGCCGTCGGCGCCTCCGGACGGTACCGCTTGGGGCGCGTGCCATCGACTCGGGCCGCCCCCTTACTGACCAGCCCTTCAAGCGCGCTGTACGCATTGGCCCGGGCCAGGCTTGCCGCTCGGGCGATACCGTATCCTGTTCCCGGGCCAGTGGTTAGGAGGACCTGATAGACGAGACTCTCCGTCGGGGTGAACCCGAACGGCATCAGATTGAGGGTGCGCATGGGACGTAGTATGTGGTGAGACTACGCTGGCGACAAGGGGTAGGGGAGATGAAAAGGGGTAGCAGCGCCACGCCTTGCGCCCCTGACCCCATGATCCGAAATTCGCTTCCCCGCTTCCCCGCTTCCCCGC
>SPDF01000400.1 GCA_004525055.1 Gemmatimonadales bacterium
CTCAAGATCGTGGACGCCCTGCTCAGCTCCGGCGACTCCGGCGATCTGCCGAACAACCCGACGTGGATGATCCTCGACGTGGTGCCGGTCATCCCGCCGGATCTCCGGCCACTGGTGCCGCTCGACGGCGGACGGTTCGCCACGAGCGACCTGAACGACCTGTACCGCCGCGTCATCAACCGGAACAACCGGCTGCAGAAGCTCATCCAGCACCGTGCCCCGGAGGTCATCCTCCGGAACGAGAAGCGGATGCTGCAGGAGGCGGTGGACGCGCTGTTCGACAACGGGCGCCGGAGCAAGGCGATCCGCGGCCGCGGCAAGCGCCCCCTCAAGTCGCTGAGCGACATGCTCAAGGGCAAGCAGGGCCGGTTCCGTCAGAACCTGCTCGGCAAGCGTGTGGACTACTCCGGCCGGTCGGTCATCGTGGTGGGCCCGGAGCTCCGGCTCCACCAGTGCGGCCTTCCCAAGGCGATGGCCGTCGAACTCTTCAAACCGTTCATCATCCACAAGCTGGTGGAGAACGGCATCGCGGAGACGGTCAAGCGGGCCAAGAAGATCGTGGAGAAGGAGAGCCCCGAGGTGTATGAGATCCTGGAGCAGATCATCCAGGACCACCCGGTGCTGTTGAACCGCGCCCCGACGCTGCACCGCCTTGGCATCCAGGCGTTCGAGCCGGTACTGGTCGAAGGCAAGGCCATCCGGATCCACCCGCTTGTCTGCGCGGCGTTCAACGCCGACTTCGACGGCGACCAGATGGCGGTGCACGTGCCGCTGTCCTTCGAGGCGCAGATCGAGGCGCGGGTGCTGATGATCGCGTCGAATAACATCCTCAAGCCCTCCGACGGCCGCCCGGTGGCGGAGCCGTCGCAGGACATGGTGCTCGGCTCGTACTTCCTGACCAAGCTCCCGCCCGGCGCCGAGGAGCCGATGGCTGGCGTCCTCGCCGACCTGTCGGCGCGGAGCGCGGGGTGGAAGGACGCGCGGTTCTTCTCGACGCTGGCGGAAATCGAGATGGCGCTGCTGCACGGCACCGTCGACTACCATACGACGATCTTTTACTGGTTCGAGCCGCCGGTGGGCTCGGGGACGGACCACGTGGCGGGTTGGATCCCGACCACGGCGGGCCGGGTGCTCTTCAACAGCATCATCCCGCTCAAGATCATCCAGAGCGGCGGCTTCCGGAACGGGCTGATGCGGAAGAAGACCCTCTCACAGCTGGTGCTGACCAGCTTCCTCGAGGCGGGCCTGTCCGATACGGTCACCTTCCTGGACCGTCTGAAGGAGTTCGGCTTCCGGTACGCGACGGCGGGCGGCATTTCGATCGGCATCGAGGATCTCGAAATCCCGGCCGAGAAGGTCACGCTGCTCGAGGAAGCCGACAAGCGGGTGCAGCGCTTCCAGCGCGCCTACAACACCGGCCAGATCACGTTCGGTGAGCGGTACAACAAGGTGATCGACGCCTGGACCCACGCGAACAACGACGTGGCCGAGGCGATGATCAAGCACATGGGTGCCTCGCGCGGCGGGTTCAACCCGGTCTTCATGATGTTCGACTCGGGGTCCCGTGGCAGCCGCGACCAGATCCGGCAGCTCGCCGGGATGCGCGGCCTGATGGCCAAGCCGCAGAAGAAGCTGACGGGCGGCATCGGCGAGATCATCGAGAGCCCGATCAAGTCGAACTTCCGTGAAGGCCTCACGGTGCTCGAATACTTCATCTCGACGCACGGCGCCCGGAAGGGTCTGGCGGACACGGCGCTCAAGACGGCCGACGCCGGCTACCTGACCCGCCGCCTGGTGGACGTGGCGCAGGACGTCACCATCACCGAGGAGGATTGCGGCACGATTCTCGGGCTCGAAGTCAGTGCGCTCAAGGAAGGCGAAGACGTCATCGAGTCGCTGCGCGAGCGCGTGCTCGGCGCCGTGGCGCTGGAAGACGTCTCCGATCCGAACAAGATGGACGAAGACGGCGACCAGAAGCTTCTGGTCGCCTCGGGGCAGCTGATCAAGGAAGACGTGGCCGACGAGATCGACGAGGCAGGGATCGAGCGGGTCAAGCTCCGGTCGGTGCTCACCTGCGAAGCACGCCGCGGCGTCTGTCGCATGTGCTATGGCCGCAA
>SPDF01000120.1 GCA_004525055.1 Gemmatimonadales bacterium
ACCAGTCGGTCGAACGCGGCGTTCTTGATCCTGGGGAGATGGGTGTAGAACTCGTCCTCGAGATCGGAAAGCTCGACCGTCCGCGCGCCGTGCTCGAACATCCCCTCGAGGACGTATTGCTCGTGCCGCTCCAGCGCTCGCCCATCCGGTTTCGGGTCCAACCGATGAAATACATACTCCTGATGCGTAAACAGGCCGAACAGCCGCTTCTCTTCCTTCTCCTCAATCTTCAAATGACCGTTGACGGCCAAGTCCACAATCGTGGCAGTAATGTCCCGCATGTCCACCGATTCGTCGATCATCGTCCCCGCCTCGGCGGGTGTCAGGCCCTTCGGTGGCTCGTACCGCACGCCGACGGGCCGTTCCTCCGGATCCCGGCCGACGCGGCGCCAGAGCGTGTACATCCCCAGGAACACGAGCACCGGCAGGCCGAGGGGCCAGTTGCTGGCAAAGAATCCCATTGCGTTGTCGACACCGGTCGGCTCCGCAATCACGCCCTTGTTCCAGCCGACCACCGCCGTCACCCCCTCATGGAAGCCGAGGGGTTCCGCCATGGTCACCGAGACGGAGGCACCGTCAATGGCCACAGCAGCGTTCTGGGAGGTGGACCCGTAGGCCCCGTCGAAGGCGATGGCCCGCACCCCTGTGACGCTGGATGGCAGGTCGATCCGGGCGGTGACCGCCTCGATCGGCACGTCCCACTCGTCACCAGTGATGTTCCAATACAACTCGTCGTGATCCTCGAAGAAGCGAAGCCCGTTGGTGGCACGATAGTGGAGGACGACCGTCTTGGTCGCGTTGTTCGCGCCGGGTACCCAAAGCTTCAGCTTCAGATAATGACGCTCGCGTGAACGCTCCACCTTGAGCGGCGTGCCCTCACCATCGGTTGCGCTGATATCCTCCAGCCGCAGTGTCCACGAGAACCCCTGCGGAGTCCGGTATTCCACCGGCACCGTCCGGTACACCCCGTTCCACTGACCGCTGAATGCCACCGTGATCTGTTCGGTGACGTCGACGACACCCTCGGGGTTGACACTGATACGCGCATCGAACTGCTTGATGGCCAGCGACCGCTGCGCCGTGGCCGGTGCCGCGAGGAGGACCAGCGCAAGGACGAGAGCGAGCCGCCTCACTGCTTTCCCTCCAGGTCGATGATCGGCACGGCACCTTCCTCCCGGTCGCTCAGGCCGAAGAACTCCGCCTCCTGGAACCGGAAGGCCCCTGCAACCAGGTTGGAGGGGAACTGTTGAATCTTGGTGTTCCGGTCCCGGACCACGGCGTTGTAATACCGTCGCGCGTTCTGGATATGATCTTCGATGTCCGTCAGGTTCGTCTGCAGGGACAGGTAGCTCTCGCCGGCCTGAAGCTCGGGATACGCCTCCGCCAGGACGAAGATCTGTCTCACTGCGCTGGCCAGCACCCGCTCGGCCTCCCCCGCAGCGGCCGGTCCCCCCGCGCGCACCGCCCGATTCCGCGCCTCCACCACCGCGTCGAGGGTGCCTCGCTCATAGCCCGCGTGCCCCTTCACCGTGGCGACAAGCGAGGGAATAAGATCGTGACGCCGCTTAAGCTGCACGTCGATGTCGGCCCAGGCGTTGTCAGTGAGCTGGCGAAGGCGCGTCAGGGCATTGAACGTGATGATGCCGTAGACCGACAGGGCGATGGCGAAAAGGACAAGAATGGTCATGGTATTCGATCCCCTGCGACAGCGGTGCCGTGCGGTCGTGAGGCGAGAAGTGTGATGACGATAATCCCGATCGGGCCGACGAGCATGACCCAGAGGGGGTGCGGGATCAGCCAGAGATTGTACAGGGTAGCCGAGAGGATCACGCCGCCGACAACCAGACCTGGCCACCGGGCGTCGCTCCGGGCGATGCGCGCAGCAGTGGACGACCCGACCCCGGCGCCGAGAAACCACGCCGCGAGGACGAAGAGGAAGGTCCCGAGCGGCATTAAGGGAATGGCGGCAGCAATGGAGGCGGGATCAGTCGGGTCCATGCCTGCCGGGGGCGGAATCAATCGGTGCCCGAGGGTCTGGACCAATCCGACCAGCAGGATCGCGACGACTAGGCCGACGAACGCACCAAGAATTGAACGGCCCATGTGTCCCTCCTGGACGGGGTCAGTGATCGCCTCGGGAAGCGGCGAGCCATGCCAGCCAGCCGATGGCCAGCACGACCGCCAATTGTATGATATCCCCCCACGGCCGTGATGCCAGCAGTCCGAGGCCCACCAGGATGCAGGCGATCGCCAGCACGCCTCCGCCGGGGGCAAGGAAGGCGGCGGGTGCCCGGCCGGCGGTCCGCCGCAGCACCGGCAAGGCCGCACAGGTCACGATATAGACGATGACCCGGAGGCCGACCGTGATCGACACGGCGGAGGCAAACGTCGTCACGAGCGTAAAGAGCAGCATCCCGACGGCCGAAACGATGAGCCCGATGTACGGGGTCTGGTAGTGCGGATGGACGGCGGCGATACGTGCGGGGAGCTGGTTGCGTTCCGCCATGGCGAAGGGCATCCGGCCCGCACCGAGCAGGATCGCGTGGGCCACACCGAGCGTGGAGAGCAGCGCGCCGACCACCATGACCAGGGCCCCGGCTCGCCCGAAGGTCCGTTCGGCGGCATCGGCGAGGGGCCGCGCCGACTGGCCCAGGTCGGGCAAGGTCCCCACCGCCACGATCTGCACGCCGACGTAGATCGCCGCCACGACCATCAAGCCCGCCAGGAACGCGTAGGGAATCGTCCGGTCAGGATCTCGCACTTCACCGCTGGGGACACCGAGCACCTCAAACCCGCTGAAGGCGTAAATCGCCAGGAGCACGGCCCCGGCGAGGGCCGCCGGGGTCGGCGGCGCACTCGGCACCAGCAGCGCGGTATCGACATAGAAGAGGCCGACGAGGATGAAGAGCGCGAGCGGGATCAGCTTGGCGAGGGTGAAGATGTTGTTGACGGTGCCCGCCCGCCGGACGCCGAGGATATTGACCACGGTCAGGCCGGTGGCGATCGTGGCGATGATGACCACCCGCGACGGGCCGGTTGACAGTGTGGGGGCAAACCATCCGAGATAGTCGACGAACAGATTCGTCACGGCCGCGAATCCGCCCAGTTGCGTCACCCACATCAGCCAGCCGACCTCGAATCCGACGGCGGAGCCGAAGGTCTCGTAGGCGTAGAGGTAGGGTCCTCCAGTGTCTTTAAACGCACTGCCCACTTCGGCGAAGCAGAGGGTGATGCCGAGGACCACCAGCCCGGCGAGGACAATGGCCCAGATGCTCCATGGGCCGACGGCCAGGTAGAGGACGGCCGGAATACCGAAGATGCCGCCCCCGATGACCCGGTTGACGGCGAAGGCGGTGAGATCGCGGCGCCCGAGGGCGCGGACGAGCATCGGGCGGGGGGTTGTGGCCACACCTCAATGTAGCCCTCGGTGAGGCGGGCGGGAGGGTCAGACCAGCTGCTGGTACGTCAGGACGGTGATGGCGAGGTAGTCGGTGCGGGGAACGACGGTCGAGAGAACCGGAGCGGTCAGACCGGCGCCGTCGCTACGACGAAAGGTGATTTCCCGGGCGATCGCCGTCGGGTGTCCGTTTCCGGGTGACGCATCGCCGATGACGAGTCCCCGCTCCCCACTCAGCCGGAACAGTTCTCCGGACGAGCCGTATCCCAGCAACTCCACAAAGGCGCGATTGGCGAGGAGGGGCAAGGCGTTGCTGTCGAGGAGACAGAGCGGATGCGGGGCCTGATCCAGCAGGGAGCGGAGGAGTTCACGGTCGTGCCGCAGGGTGTCCTCCACCCTGCGGCGCTCCGCCGCGGCCTGCTTGAGATCGGCCACCTGCTTGCGGAGGTCGGTGTTCTCGTTAACAAGTTCTTGCTTGCTTCGGTGCTGATCCCGCATGAATGACCCCTACTCGTCGTCGGCCGGACCGCGATGGACGCGCTTTCCATTCTGACGAGTGGGAGGGCGGAAGTCGCACAGTCACGATTTGGAACGCGCGTTCGCCCTGCCTGCCACCACAACCTCATGCCGCCCTCCATCATCCACCAAGCGGATGACGCCGTCTGCCATCGAAACGCCATCGATGGTCACGTCGGCATCATGCTCCCGGATCTCGGCTGGGCGTTCTACCCGGATCGCATAGAGGCTGCCACCAAACCGGTAGTCGATCTCGAACCGCTCCCACGCCACTGGCACGCTCGGCACGATGATCAAGGTGTCGCCACGCTTGGTGACGCCGAGCAGCGATTCCAAGCCGACCCGGTACATCCAACTTGCCGACCCGGTATACCATGTCCAGCCGCCCCGCCCCACGTGCCCGGGCGCGGTATAGACATCCGCCGCCACGACGTAGGGCTCGACCTGGTAGACCGCGACGCCCTCCGCGGTGGCCGTGTGGGTGAGCGGGTTGAGCATGCGGTAGAGCCTGTGGGCCCGATCCCCGTCGCCCATCAGCGCGGTAGCCTGCACCGTCCATAGCGCGGCGTGGGTGTACTGCGCACCATTCTCCCGCACGCCGGGCAGGTATCCCTTGATGTAGCCAGGATCGTGCGAGCCGCGGTCAAAGGGCGGCGTCAGCAGCATGACCAACCCAGCCTCCTCGTTCACCAGGTGCTCGTGCACCGAAGCCATGGCTTGTGCCTGCCGGGTCGAACTGCCCGCCCCCGAAATGACGCTCCAGCTCTGGGCGATCGCATCGATTTGGCACTCCGTGCTCGTCGCCGACCCGAGCGGTGTATCGTCGTCGTAGTACGCCCGGCGATACCAGGCACCGTCCCAGGCATGTCGCTCCACCGCCGCAGTGTAGCCGTCGGCGTGGCCCCGCATCTCCTCCGCGGCCGCCGCATCGCCGCGCAGGTCGGCTTGCTCCGCAAACCGTCGGCAGGTGGCAATCAGGAACCACGCCAGCCACACGCTCTCTCCCCTCCCGTCCACACCGACGCGGGAGAAGCCATCATTCCAGTCGCCGGTGCCAATCAGCGGCAATCCATGCGACCCGCGGGTACATGCCCGCCGCAACGCGCGCAGACAATGCTCGTAGAGGGTTCCTCGCTCGTCGCTGGGTTCCGGCGCATCGTAGATTTCGAGCTCTCCAGGCTGCAATGGCCGCATCGACAGAAAGGGCACCGACTCGTCCAGCACGGACCTATCGCCGGTGGTGCGAAGATAGTGATCGACCGCGTGCGGTAACCACACCAGGTCATCTGAAATGCGGGTCCGGACGCCGCGCCCGTTGTGCGGATGCCACCAATGCTGCACATCGCCTTCGAGGAACTGCCGCGCCGCCGCCCGCAACAGATGCGCTCTCGCCAGTGCCGGCTCGGCGTACACCAACGCCATCGCGTCCTGCAGCTGATCACGGAATCCGTATGCCCCGCTGCTCTGGTACAACCCCATCCGCGCCCACATCCGGCTCGACAGCGCCTGGTACATCGTCCAGCGATTGAGCATCACATCGAGCTGGGGATCGGGCGTGCGCACCGTGATGGTGCCGAGCCGGTCCTCCCACGCATCGACGTTCGCGTCGATCGCGCCGCGGACCGCGATGGCCGTGCCAAAGCGCGCCAGCGTCTGTCGGGCGGCCGCGTCGCTCTGGGCCGCGCCGAGTACCACGGCAACCTCACGGCTCTCCCCCGGTTCGAGGGCCATGGAGAATTGCAGCGCGGCACAGGGATCAAATCCGAGTCCGGCGTGGTCGCTGAGCGTCTCCCGCCGCAGGGCGGCGGGATCGGCCAGATCGCCGTGCCGGCCGATGAATTCACGCCGATCGGCGGTGTGCGACTCCACGGATGCGGTCACCCCCAGAAACGCCACGTGCCCCGAAAAGTCCGGATCGAAGGAGTTGCGAGCGAGGATGGCCGCATGCTCTGCCACGAACTGTGTCTGTAGATGATGGGAGGTA
>SPDF01000361.1 GCA_004525055.1 Gemmatimonadales bacterium
CCCGGGACGGTGACGTCGTCTGGGGGTCGGGATTGATCGACGCCGAATCGAAACCGAAAGGAAGGCGCTTCCTGGTGGCGGCCGTGCGCGGACCGCGGACCGCGACCCAAGTCCGGGCCCTGGGCATCGAGTGCCCGGCTATTTACGGGGATCCGGGGTGCCTCCTGCCGCGCCTCTATCCCCGCCCTCCGGGGCGCACGCCCCGATTTGCGCTGGGCGTGATTCCCCACCACCGGGACCAGGAGCTGCTCGCGATCCAGGATCCCGCCGTCAAGGTCATCAACATCCTCTCGAGCCCCGCGGAGTTTCTCGCCGCCCTGTGGGATTGCGAGCGGGTGGTGTCCTCGTCGTTGCATGGGATCATTTTCGCGGAAGCCTACGGCATTCCCGCCCAGTGGCTGGTCATGTCGGATCGCGTCATCGGGCACGGTCACAAGTTTGCAGACTACTATGAAGGCACGGACCGGGCGTGCCCGGCGCCCCTGGGACTAGATCAGATGTTCGACGAACCGGGTTGGCGCCCCCCGGCCCCGGGCATCGGCGATCGGCTGGTGGCAGCGTTCCCGTTCCCCAAGGCCGCGACATGAACCTCTCGGCGGGCCGCTTCCTCGTCCCTTCCAGGTACGAGGGCAATCTCTATACGGCCAAGTTTGTCCAGCTGTTCGAGCGTGTAGCGGAGCGCCTCGGCGCGCAGGTGGTGTACTGCGACGACGTTTCCGCGGACGACCTCCCCGCCGATTGTCCGTTCGTGATGGCGTTGAAGCCCGTCCAGTGGGGCTACTCGGAGGGGTTTCGTGGGATGCTCACGCTGCCATCGCGGATCCGCGTCTTCGGGCTGTGGGACGACGTTCACCAGGGGACACGGGGCACGAAGCTGTTCCATCGTGACCGGCGCGTTCTTGTCCGATTCTTCCGCCGGTGCGACACCATCCTCTGCACCTATCAGTCGCCGTTCCTGCGCTGGTACCCCCGGTACGCGGACAAGTTTGTCCATTTCCCGTTCTTCTTCGCCTCCGCGGATTTCCTGCCGGTTCCCTTCAATACCACACCGATGTCGAAGTGCATCCTGTCGGGCGCGATGAACAAATTCTATCCGTTTCGTGCCGTGGCCGCCAAGAACCCAGACGTCGTGGTGCTTCCCCATCCAGGCTATGACCGGGTGCCAGCACGCGACCCGTCGAAGACGTTCGGATCCACGTATGTGCGCGAGCTGGCGAAATACCGCTGCGCGGTGACCTGCAGCGCGGTCATCAACTACACCGTCGCCAAGTACATGGAGCTTCCGGCCGCGGGTTGCCTGCTGCTGGCCACGCATACGCCCGACCTTCACCTCCTGGGCTTTGAAGACAGAGTCAACTACCTGCGGGTGGATGAGGAGACCTTTGATACGACGCTCGCGGAGGTCCTGGCGCGCCCGGCAGCGTACGAGCCGATTCGCAAGGCGGGGTTCGAACTCGTCCGCGCACGCCATTCCGACCTGCAGCGAGCGGATGAACTCGAGCGGTTGATCCGGGAACGGTGCGCCGTACCGATCGCCTAGGGGAGGTCGCGGCCGTAGAGATGGGTTTCCGCCGTGTTGCCGGGCCACTCGAGGTGGCGCACAAACCCGAGTCCCAACTTTTTGAGCAGGTGGATGGAAGTCTGGTTGTCCGCCTGGACAATCGCAGCCACCCGCGTCAGGCCGAAGGTGGCCGTTCCGTACGTCAGCACCGCCGCCGCCGACTCGACGGCGTACCCCTGCGACCAATAGGCCGGCCGGAACGCGAACCCGACGTCCACGTCGGGGAGTGTGTCCCGCTTCAAGAGTCCGCAGATGCCGATCGGCGCGCCGTCTTCCTTCCGCAGGACCAGCCAGAGTCCAAAGCCGTGCGCCTCGTAGCTGGCGACAGGGCCGCTCCGGATATAGGCGCGTGCCTCCTCCTCGGTCCGTACGCCCCGGTCGCCGATGTACTGATGGAATGACGGTTCATTGAGCAGCCCGAGCATGAATGCGGCATCGTCCTCGGCAATCAGGCGAATGGTCAGTCGCTCGGTCTCGAGGACGAACAAGGGATGGCCCGGTCCGACGGCCCTCATCTGGATGCCGTGATGGCGAGTTTGCGTACGGTCGTGATGTTACGCACGGTCACTGGCCCGGCGACCGCCTTTTCCAGCTTCGCGCCCGTCACTTTCGAATCGCTGATCCGTCCTTTGCAGAGCCAGTAGGCCTCGCGACCATGGACGTGGAATTCGTCGGTGGCGGTGTGCAACGCCAGCAGCGCTGCCCGGGCGGAGGCCTCTAGTGGTTCCTTCAGAAACGCGACGGAGAGGGCGTGACCGACGGCTAACGGCGGGGCATCTGGGAAGGGCCGATGGGCCACGATGTCGGCAAGGTCCTCGGCAGAGCGGAGGAAGGCGGCGACCTCGTAGCCGAGCGCATCG
>SPDF01000377.1 GCA_004525055.1 Gemmatimonadales bacterium
GCCGGGGTGACCGGCCGCAAGATCATCGTGGATACCTACGGGGGGATGGCGCGCCACGGTGGTGGCGCCTTCAGTGGCAAGGATCCCTCGAAGGTGGACCGCAGCGCAACCTATGCCGCCCGGTGGGTGGCCAAGAACATCGTCGAGGCCAATTTGGCCGGCCGGTGCGAGGTGCAGGTGGCGTACGCCATCGGTGTCGCGGAACCGGTCTCCATCATGGTGGATACCTTCGGGACCGGCGTGATCCCGGACGAACAGCTTGAGCGCGTGGTTCGCCGGGCATTCGATCTCACCCCGCGCGGAATCATCACGGCCCTGAAGCTCAAGCGCCCGATCTACGGCCCCACAGCCGCCTACGGGCATTTCGGGCGGAAGCCGGTCAAGGCGAAGGTGAATGGACGGATGCAGGAGTTCTTCACCTGGGAACAGCCCAGCCGGGTGCGGGCCCTGCTGAGCGAAGTACGGTAGCGTCCCGATGATCGAGGTTCGGGTGGCGCATCTCGGCCTCGATCAGAACACCAACAGCCCCGTGATCCTGTTGAAGGAACGCGACGGAGAGCGGGTCCTTCCGATCTGGATCGGACCCGCTGAGGCCGGTGCCATCGCGATGGAAATGCAGGGGGTCAAGGCCCAGCGGCCCATGACGCACGACCTGCTGAAACACGTGATCGTCGGATTGGGTGGTGAACTTCGCCGAGTCACGATCACAAACGTCCGGGACAACACCTACTTTGCCGAATTGCTCATCCGCCGTGACGAACAGATGGTCCAGGTCGATGCCCGGCCTTCCGACTGCATCGCGTTGGCACTGCGGCTCCAGGCGCCCATTTTCACCAGCGACGATCTCCTCAACCACAGCGGCACAGAGACCGGTCCACCGGCACCCGAACGTCGGCTCGATGCGGAGTCGCTCAAGCAATATCTGGAAAAGCTTGACCCGCAGGATTTCGGCCGCTTCACACCGTAGTTGTGGCGCCGTGCTGGTGGGGCTTACGCTCCTTGCTCCGGCGCCGCTCGCAGGGCAACTCCCTCTCAGCGTGTCCGGACAGATCGTCCGCCTGCAAGGCGGCGACACCACGGCGATGCCGGGCGTCACGATCACGCTGCACCGGGTCAGCCGCACCGCGCAGGGTGCCGTCGATTCGATCGCGTCGAGCAATGACGGTACGTTCCGCTTTCGGGGTGCCGGCGATACCACGGCGATTTACCTGGTGAGCGCGCGCTATGCTGGCATCGAGTACTTTAGCGAACCGATCCGAGCCCCGGGGGCGGGGCGGATCCGCATTGTCGTGTCGGACACCTCCTCGTCCGCGCCGGTACGGCTCGGCAGCCGCCACGTGATCATTCGCCCGCCCGACGAATCGGGCACGCGGGCGGTGCTCGACCTCTTCTCGATTCGGAATGACGGCCCGGACACCCGCGTCGGCCGGGACAGTCTCAGCCCATCGTGGCAGGTCGTCCTTCCCTCCGGGGCGCTCCAGCCGGAGGTGCAGGAGGGGGATGTGAGTCCCACGTCCATCCGCTTCCAGGGCGACTCGATGTTTGTTCTGGCTCCCATCGCCCCGGGTGTGAAGAACGTCATGGTGAGCTACCGCCTGCCGGTCGTCGTGGAGCACCCGACCTGGGTCGCCCCGGTCGATTCCTTCGACCTGCTTGTGGAGGAACCCGGAGCGACCGTGCGGGGGGCTGGGCTCGCCTCCGCAGCCCCCGTCGACCTCATGGGGAGCACACTCCGACGCTGGACGGCCGCACCGCCGACTGGAGGGCCGGGCGAGGTGGTGTTCAGTGGGAGTTCGACATTGCTGGGCAGGGCGCTCTATTGGCTGGTCGGGATCGTGGGCCTGCTGGTGCTCGGCGGAGCAGGACTGGCGTATCGCCGGGTGCGCGGGATCGGAAGCGTGGCCGTGGTCTCGCCCGAGGAGGATCTCGTTGGCGCGCTCGCACAGCTCGACGCCAGGTATGCCGGGAAGCGGGATCAGGTCGCGGTTGAGGAATGGGCCGCGTATGAGGCCGAACGCGGCCGGCTGAAAGCCGCCGCCCTTGCCCGGGGGCGTTCCCGACCCTAGGTTTGCGGCAGTCACAATTGATCGAAAGCGAACTCAGATTTTCGGAAGCCGGTGCGATTCCGGCGCGGCCCCGCCACTGTAACGGGCAATCATCTCCACTCACGATGCCACTGGGAAACCGGGAAGGCGAGTGGAGGCCCGGAGCCAGGAGACCTCTTCGTTCGCGCCACCGCACGTTCCCTCGGGGGAGGGACTGGTGGCGTGCCCCGGCATTCTCCCGCCGAGTCCCGCCCATCGCCGCCC
>SPDF01000204.1 GCA_004525055.1 Gemmatimonadales bacterium
ACGAACACCGTCACCACCGGCGAGACACTCGATGGCGGCAAGATCGCCGTCGCGACGGGCGGCTGGGTGGCCACCGGAGCCGATGGCAAGCACCTGGACCACGGCAGCTACGTCACTGTCTACAAGAAGGTGGGCAGCACGTGGATGATCTACCTCGACACCTGGAACAGCAGCATGTAGCCTGACCGCGGGACAGGAACAGACGGAGCCCCCGCCCGGCGCACTGCCGGACGGGGGCTCCGTTATTCACCGCCGCGCGGCCGGCCCGATCAGGCTGTTCCCCCGATCCAACCCATACAACTCAATCGCGTTCTCGGCCATGATCATCCGCCGCTCCTTCTGCGGGATGGCCAACTCCTTCATGAAGTCCAGGTACGACCCCATCGACGAAATCGGCCAATCGGTCCCGTAGAGCAGCGCATACGGCTCCACGCCGTAACTGAGCATCTCGGATACCTGCTTTCGCAGGAAGACCTCGAACCGATCCTCGAACTCCCCGAGTGTCAGCCCGGACATGTCGGTGTAGACGTTGAGATTCTTGTACACCACCTCCATGCAGTCCCGGATCCACGGATTGCCCATGTGGCAGATCACGAAATTGACGTCGGGAAAATCCACCGCTACCTCATCCACGTTCAGGGGATGCGCGTACTTGAGTTTCCCCTTCGGCGAATAGGTATCACCAGTGTGAATCATGACGGGGATCTTGTGGAGCGCCGCGAACTCGTACGCCGGCGTCCACTTCGGGTCCAACGGATAGAACGGCTGGTAGCCGGGATAGAGCTTGAGGCCCCGCACCTTCCCGGACTGGACGTATTCGCCGATTTCCTGCAGCTCGTCGGGCTGGAACTTGGTGTAGTCGAGTCCGGCGATGACGGTGAGGTATGGCTTGTCGCGCACGGCCTCGACCACCCTCCGCGTCGAGGGGCGTCCCGCCGTGATGGTGTACGAGGTGAGGATCAGCGCCTGGTCGATGCGGTTGCGGCGCATCTCGAGCTCGAGTTTCTCCAGGCAGGCCGGGAGCGTCTCGAAGCTCTCCTCGTAATAGTTGTTGAGGTGGACGTGACAGTCGATAATCATCGCTTGTTCCTGGTCCGTTCGAGAATCGATTCCGCCCAGGTCCGCCCACCGAGTCCGAAGGCGAGCGCCAATCCCAGGCAGAGCCCGCCGAAGGCCAGCTGGAATGCGGACGAAAGCAGACTGACGTCGATGCCAAGCTGCTCCAGCGCCAGGATGGCCACGAAGCCGAGCAACGCCGCGTAGACGAGGAGGCCCAGACTGCCCGCCTCCTTGACGCCGACGTTGTTGAGATAGGCCTCGACCAGCCCCCGGACGAATCGAGCGCCCAGCGAGCCGAACACCAGCACGATCATGCCGGCCACCACGTTCGGCACATAGCCCACCAGTCGCGCCATCAGGTCGTCTCCCATGGTGAAGCCGACGAGATTGAACATGGCGAGGGAGAACATCAACAGGATGCCCCAGTAGATGGTCCGGCCGATGAGCGTGACCACCGTGAACCGCACGCCCCCCCGGAGCAGAAAGTCATCGAGTCCCGTGTGCTCCGCCGCTTCCTCCACCCGGACCTTGCGCAGCACCCGCACGGCGAGCCACTCCGCTCCCCGCGCCAGCAGCCATCCGACACTGAGCAACAAGAGCGCGGCCACGAGCCGGGGCGTGAACGCCGCCACCTGGTACCAGGAATTCTGCAGCGAGTCGAGAATCAGGCCGAATTCGTCACGCATGAATGCCTCCGACGGGATACGGGATGGCCGCACAGGGCGGATTCATCAGCGGCGGGTCTTTTCGGGAGAAGGGAGGTCGCGCATCTTGATTTCTCCGATCGACTTCTTGAGTGCCAGCTCTGCAAGCATGTGTCGAAAGACGCGATGTGTCATCGGGCGTGGGATCCGGTAGATCCTCCGCCAGGCGCTGTAGAGCAGCGTCCGGATCAACGCGGTGGGCAGGCGCTGCTTCGGCCGCCGGATGAATTCGTAGTACAGCACGAGGGGGACAGGGCGCTCGCCACGGCGAATACTCGGTTGATAGTACTTGAAGTCGAGTGCCAGCACCCGCTCGCTTCGGATCAAGGTGCGGAGCCAGGGGTTATTGCGATGCACCTCGCCGATCACGGCCCGGAGCGGTTCACTGCGGATCTGCCGGGCATCACGGCGGAAGAGCGCACGGAGTTTCTCCCGAAGCTTGGGCCCGACACCGTACCCCCGCGCGGCCGACGACACCGCCAGGTAGCCGATGACACCGGTGTTCACGTTGCCCAGGTAGGTCCCGCTTGCCACGCCAATCACCGCCCCTTTGCGTTCGGCCACCACCAAGTGCCACCGGCTGTCGGACCAGAGGCCGGCTTCCCGCTCCCGGAGCGAGTCCCGCCATTCACTGCGCCCGACGAGTTCGTCTTTGGGGAAGGTGCGGCGGATGAGGTCGTGCACCTTGGGGAGAGCTGGATCAGTGGAACTCAGGACTTCCCGAAACGTCGGCTTCGGCGCGGTTGATGTGCGACCGTGGCTGCCACGCACGTTTCGGCCTGTGATCATCATGCGCCCGAGTTACAGGAATCCGAGGAGCTACGGCGGGACTGATCCTGTAACCTACTGTGGCGGTTGTACTTCGGCAATCGACATGCGATCCGTCGCGCTGGCGGGAACCCCGGGCGATGGCTACGTTGGAGGGAGTTCCCCCCCCCCGGAAACACCATTTAGGAGCGCTCATGTCCGAACCGACCACCGGCACCGGGCTGCGTCGCGTCCTGCGGCTTCGAGACCTGGTGCTCTTCTATGTGGCGGCTGTGGTGGGGATGCGGTGGGTCGCCGTGGCCGCCGCGGCAGGGCCGAGCGCCCTGGTGGTGTGGCTGATTGCGGCGATCGCCCTGTTCCTCCCCCTCGCGTTCACCGTGATCGAGTTGTCCTCGAGGTATCCGGACGAGGGCGGCATCTACGTCTGGACCAAGCAGGCGTTCGGCGAATTCACCGGGTTCATGACCGGGTGGACCTACTGGGGCGCCAACCTGACCTACCTCCCCGGCCTCCTCTATTTCACGGCGAGCTCGGCGCTCTACATCTTCGGCGCCAGGTTCCAACACCTGCAGGACAGCCCGGCATATTTTATTTCGGTGTCGCTGGTGGGATTGAGCCTGGCGACGGTGTTGAACATCGTCGGGCTCCAGGTCGGCAAGTGGCTGAACAACATCGGGGCGCTCGCGAGCTGGCTCACCCTGACCGTGCTGATTGTGATGGGCCTCATCGTCGGCCTCAAGTACGGGCCCGCCACCCCGATCACCGCCGCCAGCCTTCTGCCCAGCACCGGATTCAAGGAACTGATCTTCTGGGCAACGATCGCGTTTGGCTTGAGCGGCCTCGAGGCAGGGTCGTTCATGGGTGAGGAGATCGAGGATCCTCGCCGAACCATCCCCCGGGCCATCGCCATCGCCGGCGTCGTCATCGCGGCGCTCTATATCCTGGGGACACTCGCGATTCTGCTTGCGGTGCCTCAGGCCGAGGTGACCGGCCTCTCGGGAATCATGGACGCCATCACCGCCACCGGGGCACGGCTTGGGCTGACGGGGCTCGCGCCGCTCGCCGCTGTCCTGATCGTCGTGAGTACGCTGGGCGGCGTCAGCGTCTGGCTTGCGGCACCGGCCCGGCTGCCGTTCGTCGCCGGCATCGACAACTACCTCCCCCGAGCATTCGGCAAGTTGCACCCGAAGTACGGCACGCCGTACGTGGCGCTCCTGCTCCAGGCGGGCGTCGCACTGGTCTGCGCCATCCTCGGCCAGGCGGGGGAGACGCCGAAAAAGGCGTATGAGATTCTCGTCAGCCTCGGCATCGTCGCCTTCTTCCTCCCCTACCTCACCATGTTCGCGGCGATGATCCGGCTGCAGCGGGAACCGGCCGGTCCGGAGGTCCTGCGCGTCCCCGGCGGCAAGCCGGTGGCCATCCTCCTCGGTGCGCTTGGATTCGCGACGTCGCTCATCTCCATCCTCCTCGCCGCAATGCCGCCGGACGGCGAAGCCAACCCCGGCAGGTACGTCTTGAAAGTGGTGGGGTTGAGCGTGCTGCTC